>JAPPPZ010000125.1 GCA_028817275.1 Gammaproteobacteria bacterium | reverse complement strand
CCACATAACCAAGCGGAATTTTGTTGCGCGACAACACATAATCCGGCGCGCCGCAGTCCACAACACGGCCCGGCTCGTTGGTAATCTGGACACCGGGAAGAAGTTCCCGCAAAAGTTTCTGCAAACCTCCGCGAAAACTGTGCTCAGTGAACACACCGCCGCCGTGGGTGGCGGTGATGTCCTTCAGATAAGCGTGGACCGGGGACGGTGGCATCGGTGAAATGATAGCATAAAGCCCATCCCGCCACCGCCGCCGCCCATTAAAACAACCATGCCTCCCAAACTCACCGCAACCTACTACGAAGACTCGGACCCCCTGGACTGCACCATCATCAAGCGCGGGAAAAAGAGGACGCGCATTCTGCTGGCGCACGGGATTACAAAACTGGTCCCATCGGAATTGGTGGTGCCGGACATTGCCGAGATTAAGAAAGACATGCCGGCACGCATGGTGCCGGTTATCCCGCTCGAGAGATTTTACCGCCGGGTGTGCAAGTTAACCCGGGACAAAGAAGAAGGATTCTGGCAACTGCGCGAGTTGCTCGGCAGCCGGCACGGTCCCAGGGACGCCGGCTTTCTGGCCGAATTGTTTCTGCGCAGCGTCAGCCACGCCGGTTTTTATGACAACGCGGATGAGCCGTTCCACCCGCAACGGCAACCAAGAGAAGAGCAGCCCGCATTCGCCAACCGTCTTGTCGAGATGGCGCACGCGGCCGGGAAAATTACATATGCGGAGCACACTGTGCAATTTGTGGACTACGAAATCGCCCCGTTCCGCACCACCAGGTCGCGCCTTGAGTCCGGCGAAGCGGCGACCGGCAGCGGCGGCGGGGGTGTGGACCTTCTGCTGGCGGCGGACCAATACGGTGAACTGATTCCCGCCATCGCCGAGATTAAGGCGGCCACCGAATCCACCGGCCCGACACATGCGCTGGTGCAGGCGCTGACATATGCGGCGCAACTGGCGACTCTGAACCAGTTCACGCGGATTGCAGAACACTACCCGGTGTTTACCGGGATACTTGCCGAAGAACCGGAACTGGATGTGCTGCTCATCTTTGAAAAAGATTCCACCTTCACCCCCGGCGACCTGGACTTTGCAAAATCCATCGCCGCCGCGCTCAGTGGAGAACTGGATGAAATCCGCCGCATCATTTTCCTGTCCTGCGGCATTGCCGGCGGTGAAATTAAATGCGGCGCCATCTGAACTCTCACCCGCCGCCCCGGCCCAGCAGCCGAATTAAACTTGAAGTGTCCCAACGCCCGCCGCCGGTATGCTGCAGCATCGCGTAAAACTGGTCCACCAGCACCGTCACCGGCAACTCGGCGCCGTTGCGGCGCGCCTCCTCCATGCACAGCCGCAAATCCTTGCGCATCCAGTCCACCGCGAAACCGAAATCAAACTCATCGTCCACCATGGTCCGGCCGCGGTTTTCCATCTGCCACGACTGCGCGGCACCGCCGGAAATCACCTCCACCACCTGCTTCGCGTCCAGCCCGGCGCGGCCGGCAAAGTGCAGGCCTTCGGACAGCGCCTGCAACAGGCCGGCAATGCAAATTTGGTTCACCATTTTGGTTAACTGCCCGGCGCCGGCCTCGCCCATGCGCGTCACCACCCGGCCGTACACCGCCAGCACCTTGCGCGCGCGCTCAAACACCGCCTCCTCGCCGCCGGCCATGATGGTGAGCACGCCGTTCTGGGCGCCGGCCTGGCCGCCCGACACCGGCGCATCCAGAAAGTGCAGCCGCTTTTCCTTCGCCGCCTGCTCCAACTCGCGCGCCACCATCGCCGAGGCGGTGGTGTGGTCGATGAATGTCGCGCCGCGCGTCATGCCGTGGAAAGCGCCGCCATCGGCAGTGGTGACGGCGCGCACATCATCATCGGCGCCGACGCATGCGCAGACAAAATCACAGCCGGCCGCGGCCTCGGCCGGGGTTGCGGCAACGCGCCCGCCGTACTCGCCGGCCCATTTTTCGGCTTTGGCCGCGGTGCGGTTGTAGACGCACACATCAAACCCGCCGCGCTGCAGATGCCCGGCCATGGGGTAGCCCATCACGCCGAGTCCGATGAACGCGGCGCGGGTTTTGGGCGCGTTATTTTCGCCGGTGCCGCTCATGATTGCTCCGTTGTGGAATAATATCACGCCGTCATGAACACCGTCACCATCCGCGATGCTAGCCGCGGCGATGCCGCCACCCTCGCCGGCTTTAACGTCGCCATGGCCCTTGAGACCGAAGACAAGCGTCTGCATCCGCAAACCGTGGAGCGCGGCGTGGCGGCGCTGCTGGAGGCGCCGGAAAAAGGCTTCTATTTAGTGGCCGAAGTCGGCGGCCGCGCGGCCGGCTGCCTGATGGTCACCTTTGAGTGGAGCGACTGGCGCGACCGTGACTTCTGGTGGATACAGAGCGTGTTCGTGCAGCCCGGGCAGCGCGGCCGGGGCGTGTTCCGCGCACTGTACCGTGAAGTCCGCCGCCGCGCCGATTGCCGGGGCGGCGTCTGCGGCCTGCGCCTGTATGTGGAGGAGCGCAACAAAAACGCGCAGCAAACCTACCGCCGGCTCGGCATGCGGCGCACCGGCTACCTGGTGATGGAACAGGAGTTGGCAGGTTGAACCGCAACACCGCCGCCGCCAGATGCTACACGGTCAGCGCGCTTAACCGCGAAGTGAAGTCGCTGCTCGAGTCGCGCTGGCCGGAGGTGACGGTGAGCGGCGAGATTTCCGGGCTGAGCGCGCCGGCCTCAGGCCATCTTTATTTTCAACTGAAGGATGACGCCGCCTCCATCCGCTGCGCCTTTTTTAAGAACCGCCGGCTGTTCTCCGCCGCGCGCCCCGCCAACGGCATGGAAGTGGTGCTGCGCGCAACCCTCAGCCTGTATGTGGAGCGCGGCGACTACCAGTTAATCGTGCAGCATCTGGAGGAAGCCGGTGAAGGCGCGCTGCGCCGGGAACTGGAAATCCGCAAACGCAAACTCGCCGCCGAAGGCTTGTTTGACGAGGCGCGCAAAAAACCCCTGCCAAAATTTCCCGCCGCCATCGGCGTCGTCACCTCGCCGAGCGGCGCCGCGCTGCGCGACATCGTGAGCACGTTGCGCCGCCGCTGCCCGGCCATCCGGGTGATGGTTTACCCAACGCCGGTGCAGGGTGAGGGCGCGGCCGCCGAAATCGCGCGCATGATTGCGCTGGCCGACAACGACGACGCGGCGCGAAAATGCGACGCCCTCATTGTCGCCCGGGGCGGCGGCTCGCTGGAGGATTTGTGGGCGTTCAACGAAGAAGCGGCGGTGCGCGCCATCGCCGGCTGCCGGCTGCCGCTGGTCACCGGCGTCGGCCACCAGACCGACTTCACCCTCGCCGACCTCGCCGCCGACTGCCGCGCCGCCACGCCCACCGCCGCCGCCGAACTGCTGTCGCCGGAACTTGCGCAACAACTCGCCGCCCTCAGTGAGTGGCAGGCGCGCGCCGCCGCCGCCATGCGCAACATCCTGCAGGGCCGCGCACAAAACGTCGACTTCCTCGCCCGCCATCTGGTGCACCCGGCGCGGCGGCTCAAGTCGGTGCGCGGCCAACTCGCGTCACTGCAGCGCAGGCTTGGCGTCGCCGCGCACAATAGAATTCGCGCCGCCAACCTTGACGCGCGCAATGTGCACACCCGGCTGCACAGCCAATCGCCGGCGCAAAAAATTAAACGTGAACAGTTGCGCTACGCATCACTGGCGGCGCGCCTGGTCCGGCGGCCGGCGGCTTTGCTGCAGTCGCACCACCAATCACTGCGCGCGCCGTGCCAGCGGCTGGAGGCGGTGAACCCGGCCGCGGTGCTGCGGCGCGGCTATGCGTTTCTCACCGATGCCGGGCGCAAGATCGTCACCGACGCCGAGGCCGTCAACACCGGCGCCGAGGTGCGCGCCCAACTGGCGCGCGGCGTGCTGCACTGCACTGTTAATAAGAAGAGTTGACCATGGCGAAAATTATTTTGTTCTTTTTTCTCGCCGCCGCCACCGCCGTCCCGGCGCATGCGGCATCGGTGACGCCGGGCGAGGCGGCGTGGGTGCCGTTGGGCGCGGCGGAGGCGGCCGGAGTGCGCGCGTGGTTCGGCCGCCGCGCGGTGCTGACTCAATTTCACGACAACCAATGGCACGCCATCGCCGCCATCTCGGCCGGCCAGCCACCGGGCGAATACCTCATCCGCTACCGCGCCGAGGGCGGGGGCAGCCGGCGCGAACAATTCCGCACGTTCACCGTCGGCGCGCCGCGGCCGTTTGTGCAAGTTGCAGACTTGCGCCTGCCGGCCGCCGACTCAAGCGGCGATGCCGAATGGTGGTGGCGCGATGCCGGGGTGCTGCGGCGCACCGCGGTGGCCGATGACCGCCGGCCGCAACTGCGGTTCACGCCGCCGGTGGACGCGCCGCTGCTGTTCCCTTTTGACGCACGCACCCCGCCCGGCGCGCCGCTGGCCAGCACCATCGGCGTGGCCTTTGAGTTTGCCGCTGACACCGCCGTCACCGCCCCGGCATCGGCGGTGGCGGCGCCGGTGCGCGCGCGCGGCTGCGGCGGCGGAATTATTCTGGACCACGGCGGCGGCCTGTTCAGTATTTTTTGCGGGCTCGGCGAGGCCGCCCAAACCATCACCCCCGGCGCGCAACTTGCACAGGGCGACGCCATCGCGCTGCTGCGCCCGCCACAAAATGCAACCGCCGTGGTGCACTGGTCGGTGCGCATGAACGGCACCTGGATTAACCCGGCCGGCCTGGTCGCACGGTGAACGTGTTATCCTCACCGCCCGGCGACCCGCAACCTTCACCCTCCCCCCAGCAGACAAAACAACACTGATGGCCAAAACCGGAGTCATGGTTTGCGGGCACGGCAGCCGCGATCCCGACGCCATTCGTGAATTCGCTTCCGTGGCCGCCGGCATTCGCGCGCGGCTGGCCGGCTGCCGGGTGGAAAGCGGCTTTCTGGAATTTGCGCGGCCGGTGATTGCCGACGGCCTAGACAAGTTGCGCGCCGCCGGCCACCACCACATTCTCGCGGTGCCCGGCATGCTGCTGGCCGCCGGCCATGTCAAAAACGACATCCCGTCGGTGCTGCGCGCCTACGAACAACGCCACCCGCAGGTGCGCATTGAATACGCGCGCGAACTCACCGTCACCGCCAAACTGCTCATGGCCTCGGCCGAGCGCATCGGTGAAGTTCTGGGCGACAGCGGCGGCAAGTTGCACGACACACTGCTGCTGGTGGTCGGGCGCGGCGCATCGGACCCCGATGCCAACGCCAATGTGTGCAAAGTCACCCGCATGCTGTGGGAGGGCCTGGGCTTCGGCTGGGGCGAGACCTGCTACTCCGGCGTCACCTTCCCGCTGGTGGCGCCGGCTTTGGAACACGCCGCGCGGCTGGGCTTTCGGCGCATCGTGGTTTTTCCGTATTTTTTGTTCACCGGCGTTCTGGTCAAGCGCATTTACGCCGCCGCCGACGAGGCCGCCGCGCGCCACCCTCACCTTGACATCATCAAAGCGCCCTACCTCGCCGACCATCCGCTGGTGCTGGATACTTTCGCCGAACGGGTGCGCGAGATCGGCGGCGGCGGCAACCGCATGAACTGCAAGTTATGCAAGTACCGCGAGCAACTCCCCGGCTTCACCGACGAAGTGGGCCTGCCGCAGCAAAGCCACCACCACCATGTGGAAGGCATCGGCACCGGCGGCGGCGATGGACACCACCACAGCCATGACGGCGGCCATGACCACGGCCACCACCATCCGTACCCCCACGCCGACCACCCCTTGGGCCCGCGCTGGCGGCGCGGCCGGTAAGTGCACCGTTGCAACCGCCGCCGCCGCCATGCCGTTTGATTACCTCCGCGATCCGGCCGCCATTTCCGCGCTTTCCTTCGCCAAGGTACGCGCCGAGGCCAATCTCGGCCGCTTTGAGCCGGCCATGCAGCCGGTTGCAGCGCGCATCGTCCACGCCTGCGGCATGCCCGACATCGCCGACGACCTGCGCTACACCCCCGGCATCGCCGAGGCCGCCCGCGCCGCCCTCAGCGCCGGCGCCGCCATCATCACCGACGGCCGCATGACCGCCCACGGCATCGCCACCGCCCGCCTGCCCGCCGCCAACGCCGTGGTGTGCGCCATTGACGACCCGCGCACCGCCGCCATCGCCGCCGAACTCGGCACCACCCGCGCCGCCGCGGCGGTGGAATTGTGGGACACCGCCGGCAGCGTCATCGCCATCGGCAACGCGCCCACCGCCCTGTTCCGGCTGCTGGAAAAACTCGCCGCCGGCGGCGCCGCCCCGGCCGCGGTCATCGCCTTTCCGGTGGGCTTTGTGGGCGCCGCCGAGTCGCGCGCCGCCCTCACCACCGCGGCGGCCGGTGTTCCCTACCTCACCCTCACCGGCCGCCGCGGCGGCAGCGCCATGGCCGCGGCTGCGGTCAACGCCATCGCCGCGCCGGTGGCAAAGTGAAACCGTGGCTGTTTGTGGTCGGCATCGGCGAGGACGGCATCGCCGGCCTCAGCCCGGCCGCCCGCGCGCTGGTTAACCAGGGTGAGCGCCTGGTGGGCGGGGCCCGCCACCTGGCCCACTTCGCCGATGATCCGCGCCCCAAACTGGCCTGGCCGCGGCCGTTAACCGATTTGGTGGAGCGCATCATCGCCGAGCGGCGGCCCACCGTGGTGCTGGCCAGCGGCGACCCCATGTGGTTCGGCATCGGCGCCACTTTCGCCGGCCGGGTGGCGGCCGGGGAGATGGTGGTCGCGCCCCACGCCTCAGTGTTCACCCTGGCTTGCGCGCGCATGCGCTGGAGCATGGCCGAGTGCCGGACACTGAGCGCCCACGGCCGGCCGCTGGCCGCGCTCAGCGCCGCGCTGGCCCCGGGCGCGAAGATTCTGCTGCTGAGCGAGGACGGCGCCACGCCGGCCGCAGTGGCGAAGTTGCTCCGCCGGCGCGGCTACGGCGGCAGCGCCGTCACTGTCCTCGCGCGCCTGGGCGGCGCTGCCGAGTCCGTGGCTTGCACCACCGCCTCCGGCATCGGCGGCACCGTCTTCGACTCCTGCAACACCGTCGCCGTGCATTGCATCGCCGATGACGGCTCCGTGACCGCCACCGCCGGCATCCTGCCCGATGCCGCTTTCCGCAACGACGGCCAACTCACCAAGCGGACGGTGCGCGCCGCCACCGTCGCCGCCCTGGCGCCATGCGCCGGGCAACTGCTGTGGGACATCGGCGCCGGCTGCGGCGCCGTCGCCATTGAGTGGCTGCGCGCGGCAAACGGCGCCGCCGCCATTGCCGTGGAGCGCAGCGCCGACCGCGCCGCCCTGGCCGCGGCCAACAGTACCGAACTCGGCGTTCCGCAACTGGACATCGTGCAAGACGAAGCGCCGGCCGCGCTGGCCAAACTGGCGGCGCCGGATGCGGTGTTCATCGGCGGCGGCCTCAGCGGCGGCGTCCTGCCGGTGTGCCACGCCGCGCTCAACCCCGGCGGCCGGCTGGTGGCCAACGCGGTGACGCTGGAGGGCGAAACCATCCTCGCCGCCGCGCAAAAAAAAATCGGCGGCGAACTGAAACGCATCAGCGTCAGCCACGCCGTCACCATCGGCAACTACCGCGGCTGGCGCGCGGCGATGCCGGTGACGCAACTGTGCGCGGTGAAAACATGAGCACGTTGTACGGCATCGGCATCGGCCCCGGCGACCCGGATTTAATCACCCTGCGCGCGCTGGCCGTCCTGCGCAAAACCAAAGTCATCGCCTGGCCGGCGCCGGCCGGGGGCGAGAGTCTGGCGCGGCGCATCGCCGCCCGGCACCTGCCGGGCGGCTGCGAGGAATACGCCATCCGCATTCCCATGGACGCCGCGCGCTTTCCGGCCGAAGAAATTTATGCGCGCGCGGCGCGCGACCTGGGCGTCCACCTGGCGGCCGGCCGTGATGTGGCGGTGC
This sequence comes from Gammaproteobacteria bacterium, assembly GCA_028817275.1. Classification (GTDB taxonomy): domain Bacteria; phylum Pseudomonadota; class Gammaproteobacteria; order Arenicellales; family Spongiicolonaceae; genus Spongiicolonus; species Spongiicolonus versatilis. The sequence goes on along the minus strand of JAPPPZ010000125.1, from coordinate 13,150 downwards.
TGTGCGAGGGCGACCCGTTTTTTTACGGTTCTTTTGTGTATCTTTTTGCGCGCATGCGCGAGGCGCACCGGGTGGAGGTGGTGCCCGGCGTGTCCTCCCTCACCGCCTGCGCCGCCGGCCTGGCCGCGCCCCTGGCCGCCGCCGCCGATGTGCTGAGCGTGGTGCCGGCCACTCTGCCCGAGCCAAACTTGCGCGCCGCCCTCGGCAACTGCGATGCGGCGGCGGTGATAAAAATCGGCCGCCACCTGGCAAAAGTGCGCAAGGCGCTGGCTGCAACCGGCCTGCTGCGGCACGCGCGCTACATTGAGCGCGCCACCCTGCCCAACCAGCGCATCGTGCCGCTCAGCGAGGTCGGCGACGGTGATGCGCCGTATTTTTCCATGATTTTAATTCACCGCCGGGGTTGCGCGTGGCTGTGAACATCGCCTGGTGCGCCCTCACCCCCGGCGGCCTGGCGCTGGCCGAAAAGTTGCGCGCGCAAATCGGCGCCGGCGTGGTGCATGACGCAAAACAAACGGCCAGCCCGGCCGCCCACATGCGCGAATTGTTTGCCGCCGGCAACGCCGTGGTCGGCATCTGCGCGGCCGGAATTTTAATTCGCGCCGTCGCGCCGCTGCTCAAAGACAAGAAAAACGAACCGCCGCTGATTGCCGTGGCCGAAAACGGCGGCGTGGTGGTGCCGCTGCTCGGCGGCCACCGCGGCGGCAATGCGCTGGCGCAAAAAATCGCCGCCGCCCTCGGCGCCGCCGCCGCCGTCACCACCATGGGCGAGGTCCGCTTCGGTATCGCCCTGGACGCGCCGCCGCCGGGGTGGACTTTGGCCAACCCGCAGCACTACAAAAAATTCGCGGCGCGCCTGGCCGCCGGCGGGAAGGTGAAGTTGCACGGTGAAGCCGGGTGGCTTGCCGAAAGCGCGCTGCCGTTTTGCGCCGACGGTGCGCTGACCCTCACCGCCACCGCGCAGGCCGCGCCGGGCGGTGAGGGCGAGTTGGTGTTTCATCCCAAGTGCCTGGCGGTTGGCGTCGGCTGCGAGCGCGGCGTGGAGAGCGCCGAGTTGGCGGCACTGGTGGAACGCGCACTGCGCGGTGCAAATCTTGCGCCGCAGTCGGTGGCGGTGGTGGCAAGCATCGCGCTGAAGGCGGACGAGCCGGCGGTGCATGCGGTCGCCGCTGCGCTGGGCGCGCCGGCGCGGTTTTTTGACGCCGGGGATTTGGAGGCGCTGGCGCACCGGTTGAAAAACCCGTCTGCAAAAGTGTTTGCCGAAACCGGCTGCCATGGCGTTGCCGAAGGTGCGGCCCTGGCGGCGGGAGGCGGTGCCGCCGAGTTAATCATCGCCAAACAAAAATCAGCCCGCGCCACCTGCGCTGTGGCCCGCGCCGCCGGACTCATCGACGCCGATGCCGCCGGCCGTGCGCGCGGTTGTCTCAGCGTTGTCGGCATCGGCCCCGGCGATGCCGCTTCGCGCACCCCGGCCGCCGCCGCCGCCATTGCCGCCGCCGAGGATGTGGTCGGCTACACGCTGTACCTGGATTTGCTCGGCGCGCCGGCAGCCGGCCAGCGGCGCCACGATTCCGCCATCGGCGATGAGCGCGGGCGGGTGCGCGCCGCGCTGGAACTGGCCGCCGCCGGGCGCCGGGTGGCGCTGGTGTGCTCCGGTGACGCCGGCATTTATGCGCTGGCGTCGCTGGTGTTTGAAGAGTGGGAGCGCGGAATGGCGGAGGCGGCGTGGAGGACGGTGGAGGTGCGGGTGGTGCCCGGCGTGTCGGCGATGCAAGCGGCGGCGGCGCGGGCCGGGGCGCCGCTGGGGCATGACTTCTGCGCGGTGTCGCTGTCGGATTTGTTGACGCCGTGGGAGGTGATTGCGCGGCGTGTGCAGGCGGCGGCGGACGGTGACTTTGTGGTGGCGTTCTACAACCCGGCGTCGCGCAAGCGCGCCCGGCTGCTGGACCGGGCGCGCGACATTCTGCTGCAGCAGCGCGGCGCGGAAACGCCGGTGGTGGTGGCGCGCAACCTGGGGCGCGGCGGTGAAACCGTGGTGCACACCACGCTCGGCGAATTGCGCGGCGGTGAAGTGGACATGTTCACCATCGTGGTGGTGGGCGCCAGCGGCAGCCGCACCGTGCAAACCGTGGACGGCGCGCGCATGTGGACGCCGCGCGGCTACGAATCGAAGAAGTGACTGTGCACTTCATCGGCGCCGGCCCCGGGGCGGCGGATTTAATCACCGTGCGCGGGCGGGAATTAATCCGCCGCTGCCCGACGGTGCTGTACGCCGGTTCACTGGTGCCCGCGGAAATTGTCGGCTGCGCGCGGCGCGATGCGGCGGTGGTGGACACCGCGCCCATGACGCTTGCGCAAATCATCACCGCCATCGTGGACGGCCATGCGCGCGGCGACGTGGCGCGGGTGCACTCCGGCGACCCGGCGCTGTACGGCGCGGTGGCCGAACAAATCCGCCGCCTGCGCGCGCGCGGCATCCGCTGCCAAATCACCCCCGGCGTCCCGGCCTACGCCGCCGCCGCGGCGCAACTGGGGCAGGAGTTGACCCTGCCCGGCCTGAGCCAAAGCGTCATCCTCACCCGCACCGCGATGAAATCATCACCCATGCCGGCCGGAGAAAGCCTCAGCCTCCTCGGCGCCAGCGGCGCGACCCTGGCGATTCATCTTTCGGTCCGCAACCTGCGCCGGGTGCAGGCGGAATTGATTCCGCATTACGGCGCCGACTGCCCGGCGGCGGTGGTTTACCGCGCCACCTGGCCCGAGGAAAAAATTATCCGCGGCACGTTAGGCGACATCCGCGAAAAAGTCCGCGCCGAAAAAATCACCCGCACCGCCATCGTGCTGGTGGGGAAGGTGCTGGGCGCAACCGGCTTTGCCGAAAGCAAACTGTATGACGAGGCGCACCGGCATCTAATGCGCGCGCAAAAAACGCGGGCGCGGAAAAGGTAGAATATTTTCATGGCCGCGCCTGTTCTGCACCAGACCAAAGTCGCCCCGGAGTGGGTGGATGAATTCGGGCACATGAACATGGCGTGTTACCTGCAAGTTTGCGATGCGGCGACATATGCGTTCTGGGAGTGGATGAATGACGGCGTTGCACTGGCCGCGCGCGGCGGGGCGGAATATGCGGTGGTGGAGGCGCACGTCAATTATCTGCGCGAGGTGCAACTGGGCGACGCGCTTGCCGTGTCGACGCAACTGCTGGACGCCGATGAAAAAAGATTTCGGCTGTTTCACGTGCTGTATGCAAAAAAAGAAAAGCGAATCGCCGCCACCAATGAAATCATGGCGCTTGGCTTTGATTTGGGTACGCGGCGCCTTTGCGAATTTAAAAAAACGGTGCGCGAAAAAATGCGGCAGACGCTGGCCGAACATGCACAGTTGCCGCCGCCGGAAAACGCCGGCCGGGGAATCACAATGAGCCGCCAGCCATGACCGCCGCCGCCTTCATGACCTCCTGCCCAAAGCCGAGTTGCACCTGCACATTGAAGGGACGCTGGAACCGGAGATGGCGTTTGCGCTGGCCGGGCGCAACGGGGTCGCACTGCCTTAGCGCTCGGTGGAGGAGTTGCGCCGCGCATATGATTTTCACGATTGGCAGTCGTTTCTGGATGTGTATTACGCCGCGGCGGCGGTGCTGCGCACCGCGGAGGATTTTTACGAGTTGACTGCCGCCTACCTGGCAAAAGTCAACGGTGAAAACGTGCGCCACGTGGAAATCTTTTTTGACCCGCAAACCCACACCGCCCGTGGCGCGCCTTTCGCCGCCGTCACCGAAGGCATTCACCGCGCGCTGGTGGACGGCGGGAAAAATTCGGCGCCAGATTTCGTTTAATCCCGTGCTTTTTGCGCCATCTCGGCAAGGACGATGCGTTTGCGACTCTGGAAGAGGCGCTGCCATACAAAAAAATTTCGCCGCGGTCGGGCTGGACTCATCGGAACTGGGCCACCCGCCCTCCAAGTTCACGCGGGTGTTTGCCAAGGCAAAAAGCGCCGGCCTGCCGGCCGTGGTCCACGCCGGCGAAGAAGGGCCGCCGCAGTACATCAGCGAAGCGCTCGACCTCCTCCACGCCAGACGCATCGACCACGGCGTGCGCTGCGCGGAAGACGGCGCGCTGGTGCGGCGCCTGGCCCGGGAGCAGGTGCCCCTCACCGTCTGCCCGCTGTCCAACGTGGCGCTGCGCGTGTTTGCGCGCCCGGAAGAGCACAACCTCAAACAACTGCTGCAGCGCGGCCTGTGCGTCACCATCAACTCCGACGACCCGGCCTATTTCGGCGGCTACCTGCGGCAAAACTACGCCGCCTGCGAAAATGCCCTGGGCCTCGGCCGCGGGGAACTTGCAGTGCTGGCGAAAAATTCTTTTCGCACTTCGTTTCTTGAGGAAAAGGAAAAAGCGTGGTATAAAAGGGAGATTGACCGGGTGCTGGCGGCCGGGTAGAGCAACTGCGGGCAACTCCTTGATTTACAAAAGATAATAATGCTTCTTTTTGGGTTGACAATGTGAAAAACTTGTCGTATATTTCTCCCCCTATCCGCTACGCCCGTAGGCGGGCATTCTATCCGCTACGCCCGTAGGCGGGCACCAAGAAACCCCGCTCACAGACTGTGGCGGGGTTTCGCTTTTCCATTTCCTGATGATGCGGGGACGCGGCAATGAAAACAAAAACCTACCTGCTGGTTGACGGCGGTTATTTGCGCACACTTCTGCGCCGGGCGAACTACAAAGAGCATAACGCCGACAACATTGAACACGCATCTCGCGCTTGCGTTGAACAAACCAAAGAAAATCTGTTAAAGATTCTGTATTACGACGCCAGGCCATACAAAGGCGTTGTGAAATTTTCCAACGGAAAAAGCGTCACCTGCTCTCCGGATGATGCCTGGATAGACCAGCTCAAATTGAAAGATCTCTTTGCCGTCAGGCTGGGAAAATGCAAACTTGTCGGCTCAGCGTCAAACCGAAAACGTGCGGAGTTCATCCAGAAAGGCGTGGACATGCGCGTGGGGCTGGACATCGCCTCTTTGCCCGGCAACGTGGAAAAAATTATCCTGCTCACCGGCGACACCGATCTTGTCCCGGCCATGAAGCATGCACGCAAGTGCGGGATTCAGGTGGTTCTGGTACAACTCCCGGCAAAACAGAAAATATCCGATGAATTGCGCGGACATGCGGATTATATTCGCACTGCCCGCTGGCCAAGAAACCTGACCCGAAAAACCTGAGCGCCATGCCCGCCCCAATCCCCGCCATCAGCGCCGTGCTTATCACCCGTGATGCGGCGCGCACCATTGAGCGGTGCCTGGCGGCGCTGGAGGATTTTGGCGAGGTGGTGGTGCTGGACACCGGGTCAACGGATGCCACGGTGGACAAAGTCCGCGCCTTTGCCAATGCGCGGCTGCACCACGGTGAGTTCCACGGTTTCGGCGCGGCGAAGAACCAGGCGGCGGCGCTGGCGCGCAACGACTGGATTTTTTCCATCGACGCCGACGAAATCATGGACGCCGAACTCGCCGCGGCGCTGGCGCGGTGGGATGCCGCCGGCGACGCACACCGTCTCGGCGTGATTCTGCGGCGCAATTTTTTCATGGGGCGCCATGTCGCGCGCGGCGGCTGGGGCGGCGACACCATCGCGCGCCTGTTTCACCGCCGCCACCACCGTTTCTCCGACTCAAAGGTGCACGAGAGCATCAGCCTCACCGCGCACAGCAAAAAACGGCAACTGCCCGGCCGCCTTGACCACCACACCGCCCCCGACCCGGGCAGTTTTCTCAACAAAGTCCGCGACTACTCGGCGCTGGCGGCGGAGCAGGCCACAGTCCGCCACCCGGCCATGGTTGTGCTGCGCGCGCTGGCCGCGTTTGTCAAAAGTTACGTGCTGCAACTCGGCTTCCTCGCCGGCTGGCGCGGGCTGGTGATTGCCTGGTCCAACGCCAACGGCGTGTTTTACAAATACATGTGGGCGTGGGCGCTGCGCAAAAAGTGAGCGCCAAGTTGCGCGTTCTGCAGGCCAACCTGGCGCGCGGTTTTCGCGGCGGCGAGCGGCAGACGCTGCTGCTGGCCGAGGCCCTCACCGACCTCGGCGTCGACTCGCGCCTGCTGCTGGCGCGCGGCTCCGGCATTCCGCGCCATTTAAGCAAACCGCTGCGCCACACCGCCACCCGCCGCAACCTGCCACTCAACGCCGTGCGCGACTGCGACCTGGTGCATGCACAGGAGGCCAAGGCCGCCACCTGGGCGTGGTGGAACCACCTGCGCACCGGCACGCCCTACTTAATCACCCGCCACCTGCCCTTTGCGCCGGGCGGCGGTTTTGTCACCCGCGCCGCCTATCAAAACGCCGCCGCTGTCATATGCATCAGCGAAAGCGTCCGCCGCGCATTTGCCCCGGGCGCGCCGCTGAGCTTTTCCATCATTCCCAACATGACAGCGCCGATGCACGCCGACCCGGCCGCCGTCGCCGAACTGCGTGCACAGTTCCGCGGCTGCTTTGTCGCCGGCCACATCGGCGCGCTGTCCAACCGTGAAAAGGGCCAGGAGTTTCTCATCGCCGCCGCGCGCATGTTGCGCGAGTCGTGCCCGCGCCTGAAATTTCTTTTCATCGGCGGCGGGCCCGACGAAGCCGAGTTGCGGGAAATGGCGCGCGGATTGTCCACAGTGGAGTTCACCGGCTTTCGCGACAACATCGCCGACTACCTCGCGCTGCTGGATGTGTTCGTGTTCCCGTCGCGCTTTGAGGGGCTGGGCTCGGCGCTGCTGGACGCCATGGCCGCCGGCCTGCCCATTGTGGCCGGCGCGGTGGCCGGCGTACGCGACGTGATTCGTGACGGTGAAACCGGACTCCTCGCCGCCGACGCCGATGCGCATGCGCTCGCCGCCGCCATCAAGCGCATTTACGACGACCGCAAACTCGCCGCCGCCCTGGCGCGCAATGCAAAAAAAGAATCCGCCGCCTACGCCCCCGCCATTATCGCGCGGCGCCATTTGGATTTGTACCGGAAAGTGCTGGCGGACGGGCAAGGGTGAAGGTGAAGGTGAAGGCGAAAACAAAATGGCTGTGGCGCGCCATCGCCGCCATGGCCGCCACGCTGGCGCTGTCCAATTTTCTGGTGCAGTTTCCCATCGGCGACTGGCTGACCTGGGGCGCGTTCAGTTACCCGGCGGTTTTTCTGGTCACCGATCTCAGCAACCGTTTCGGCGGCGCCGCTTTCGCCCGGCGGGTGGTCTACGCCGGCTTCGCCGCCGGCGTCTTGATTTCCATCGCCACTTCCAGCGTCCGCATCGCCGCCGCCTCGGGCAGCGCATTCCTGTGCGCGCAACTTCTGGATGTGCTCATCTTCCACCGCCTCCGCCGCGGCACGTGGTGGCGCGCGCCGGTCATTTCCTCCGCCGCCGCCTCCATCACCGACACCTTTTTGTTCTTCGCCCTCGCCTTCTACAACACCGGCGGCCCCTGGGCCACCTGGGCCGCCGGCGACTTGCTGGCCAAGGCGGTCATGCTGGCGGTTTTAATCGCCCCCTACCGGGCCGCCATTCGGCGTTATGCTTAGAACACCACGGCTTTTGCAGTCCACGTCACCATTGCCAACACCGGCGTCACCGCCTTTAACGTAAACGTCACCATTTCCGACGTCGCCACCAGCACTTTAAAGGGTGACAGCGGTGGCGGCGCCATCACCGCCACCGCTGCCGTGGAGCATGTTAAACCAAGTTTATCTTAACTTGCAATTGGTCACGCCGGCGGCGGCGCTGCATGGCCAGCCGCAGAAGTTCCTCCACCAGTTCACCATAATGCAAGCCGCTGGCCTGCCACAACTTGGGATACATGCTGATGGGGGTGAAGCCGGGGATGGTGTTGATTTCGTTGACCAGCAAAGTTTGCTCGTCCCTGCTCAGAAAAAAATCCACCCGCGCCATGCCCTCGGCGCCCACCGCCTGAAAAACTTGCAGCGACAATTGCTGAATCCGCCGCTGCGTCCCGGCGGCGACCGGCGCCGGAATTAACAGTTGCGACTTGCCGTCCAGATATTTGGTTTCGTAATCGTAAAACTCCCGGCCCGGCACAATCTCGCCGGCCACCGAGGCGCGCGGCCGGTCGTTGCCGAGCACCGAACATTCAATTTCACGAAAGCCCTCGGCGGCGCGCTCCACAATCACCTTCAAGTCAAACTGAAACGCAAACTCCAGCGCCCCGCGCAATTCGGCCTCGCCGTCCACCTTGCGCACGCCGACGCTGGAACCCATGTTGGCCGGCTTGACAAACAGCGGCCGGCCCAGCGCGGCCAAATCCGCGACCGCCTCATCCGCCGAGTCGCGCCATTGCCAGTGGCGCACCGTGCGGTATTCGGTCTGCGGCAGGCTGGCGGCGGCACACAAAAGTTTCGCCGTCTCCTTGTCCATGGCCGCCGCCGAGCCGCCCACGCCGCTGCCGACACAGGCGATGCCGGCCAGTGCCAGCAGCCCCTGCACCGTCCCGTCCTCGCCGCCGGGGCCGTGCAGCAGCGGAAAAACCACATCCAGCGGCCGGTAGTGCAAACCATCCCCCTCACCGCCGCCGGCGCCGCCGGCCGCCACCAGCCGCCGCCCGCCGCAGTGGTCCAACATCACCAGCGGCAGCCCGCAATCGTCCTCCACCCGCCCGGCGGCAAAAACCGCCGCCGGCTCCTCCACCAAAAACCACCGCCCGCTGCGGCTGATGCCCACCAGCGTCAGGTCACATTTCGACTCCGGGATTGCGCCGCCCTCCAGCAGCGACTTCGCCGAGGTGACCGACACTTCGTGCTCGCATGAGCGGCCGCCGAACAAAACCGCAAGGTGAAGTTTGGCGGCGGCGGCCAAGGTCACACCACTTTGTGCCGCTGGTGCGACTCCACGTACGAGGCGATGAATTTCTTGAACGCATGCATGGCAAAGCGGGTCTTGTCGCCGCCGCCGGCCGGGAAGTCCACCGTTTTGCCGTCCGGCAGCAGCACACTCCGCACCGGCATCACCTCGCGCGTGGCGCTGGTCAGGAAGCACTCGGCCGCATCGGCGACTCGCGCCAGCGGAATGTCGGTATCGGCGCTGGCCACACCGTTTTCATGCAGCACGTCATGCAGCGCGCCCTTGGTCAGGCCCAGCAGGTTGCCGGCTTTGGGCCCCGGCGTCACCAACGTGCCGTCCAGTTCAAACCACACATTGCTGTTGGAAGCCTCCGCCACCAAACCGTCCTGGCTCAGCATCACGCAGTCATCGGCGCCCAACTCTTTGGCCTGCAGCACGCCGAGAATGTTGTTCAGGTAGTTGCCGCCCTTGATGTTGGGGTCCAGCGAAGTCACCGGGTTGCGGCGCACTTCGGGAACGGCGAGGGTGACGCCGGTGGAATAATTTTCCGCCGGCCACTGCGGCAGCGGCCGCGCGATGATTACGTAGCGCGATGCAACACTCGGATCCGGATTCAAGTCAATCGCCCCGGCCCCCCGGGTCACCGCAAAGCGCACGTACAAATCCTCGCCGGCGGCAAACCCGCCCTCCTGGATGGTCCGCCGAATTTCATCCAGCAGCAGCGCCGCGCTCTGCGTCATGCGCAGGTGGATTAATTCCGCCGACTTCGCCAGCCGCGCAAAATGCTCGTCCAGCAAAAACGCCACGCCATCGTAAGTGCGAAAAACCTCGTACACCGAATCGCCGTACAAAAAACCGCGGTCCAGCACCGGCACCCGCGCCTCAGCCGCTGGCGTCACCGCCCCGTCCACGTTTATAATTGTGTTTTCAAATTCGCGCATCAAAATCACCTCCGCCGTATTCTACAATGAAAACGCGCATCGCCCGCCCCTATCTTTTGTTCCTCGGCGACGCCGCCGATGATTTGGAGGCCAAGACCGCCATCGGCGTCCTGCACTGGCGGCCGGCCGACTGCATCGGCCAACTGCGCCTGCCCGGCTGCGTGCCGCGCCTGGACCTGCCGGAAATGACCGTCGCCGAAGCCGCCGCCGCCGGCGCGCGCACCTTGCTAATCGGCGTGGCCAACCGGGGCGGCGTCATTCCCGGGCACTGGAACGGCGTTCTCGCCGATGCACTCACCAACGGCCTGGACATCGCTTCCGGCCTGCACGCCCGCGTCGGCGGCATCACCGCCGTCAAGGACGCCGCCGCCAAACACGGCCGCGCGATTCACGAGGTGCGCCACCCCGCCGGCAATTTGCAAGTCGCCGACGGCACTCCGCGCAGCGGCCGGCGGCTGCTCACCGTCGGCACCGACTGTTCGGTGGGCAAGATGTACACTTCGCTGGCCCTGGAACGCGCCTTCCGCAAGCGCGGCATGGACTGCGAGTTCTGCGCCACCGGCCAGACCGGGATTTTAATCGCCGGCGGCGGCATCAGCGTGGACGCGGTGCCCGCCGATTTCATCGCCGGCGCCGTGGAGGAACTCGCCCCGGCCGCGCCGGCCGGGCACTGGCACATCATTGAAGGCCAGGGCTCGCTGTTCCACCCGTCCTACGCCGGCGTCAGCCTCGGCCTGCTGCACGGCGCCCAGCCCGACACCCTCGTCCTGTGCCACGAACCCACCCGCGGCCACATGCGCGGCCTGCCGCACCAGCCCATGCCGTCTTTGGAAAACTGCATGGCCGCCAACATCCTCGCCGCCAAAGTGGTCAGCAGCAAAGTGCACATCGCCGGCATCGCCATCAACACCGCCGCCCTCAGCCCCGCCGATGCCGAATCCCTGCTCGCCGCCACCGCCGCTGAACATGGCATGCCCTGCGTCGACCCGGTGCGCGGCGGCGTGGACGCCATCGTGGACAACATCCGCTTCTGAGCGTGGCCGCCTTCACCGCCGCCGTCACCGCCGAGCGCTGGCCGCTGCGCGAAACTTTCACCATCTCGCGCGGCAGCAGGAACACCGCCGAGGTCGTCACCGTCACCCTCAGCGACCCGGCCGGCACCAGCGGGCGCGGCGAATGCGCCCCCTACCGCCGCTACGGTGAAACCGTGGCCGGCGTCACCGAAACCATCACCGCCGCCGCCGCCGAACTCCCGGCCGCGCAACCGTGGGATGCGCTGCAGGAAATTTTACCGCCCGGCGCCGCCCGCAATGCGCTGGACTGCGCGCTGTGGGACTGGCGCGCCAGGCGCGAAAACCGCCCGGCGTGGCAACTCGCCAGCCTTGCCAAACCGCAACCGGTGGTGAGCGCCTTCACCCTCAGCCTCGCCGAACCCAAAGCCATGGCCGAGGCCGCCGCCCGCGCCCGTGGTTTTCCCGTTCTCAAACTCAAACTCGGCGCCGGCGACCCGGCGGCATGCGTCGCGGCCGTCAAAAAAGCCGCCCCCGCCGCCACCCTCATCGCCGACGCCAACGAAGCCTGGCGCGCCGACACCGTCGCCGAAATCCTGCGCGACCTGGCCGCCCTCGGCGTCGCCATGGTGGAACAGCCGCTGCCGGCCGGCGACGACCAGGCCCTGGCCGCCATCGCCAAACCCCGGCCGGTCGCCATCGCCGCCGACGAGTCCTTCCACACCGCCGCCGACACCGCCGCCGCCGCCGTCTACGACATCGCCAACATCAAACTGGACAAAACCGGCGGCCTCACCGCCGCCCTCACCGCCGCCGCCGCCATCCGCCGCCGGGGCCTGAAAATCATGGTCGGCTGCATGCCCGCCACCTCGCTCAGCACCGCCCCCGCCCACCTGCTCACCGCCGGCGCCGCCTGGGTTGACCTGGACGCGCCGCTGCTTCTGGCAGACGACCGGCCGGGGGCGATGCGCTGGGACGGCGGCACGGTGCAGCCGCCGGCGGCAGGATTCTGGGGCGCTTGATGCGCATGTGGGGTGTCAACCCGGCGTTGCTGTGCGACAAGCACTTGCTTGGCGAGCATGTGGAAATGCACATGTTTGTCGGGGCGCTCAAAAAAGGCATCAGCACGCGCGGCTACGAGGAGACCGGGCTGGTGGCGCTGCCCAAAATCCGCGCCCGGCACGACGCCCTCGCGCGGGAAATGAAGCGCCGGGGAATGAACCACCGCTCGCCCCTGCCGCGCATCGCCGGCCGCCGGCGCGGCGGCTGGATTGACGAGGCGGCAAACCTGCGCGAACTGAAACGCCGCTGCCCGGAATGCCGCAAGCGAATCCGGCGGCACGAGGGGCGGGGGCGGGTGGTGTCCGAGCGGAGGGCTTGATTAAAACCGCCATTCGCCGTGCAACAAGCGGGCGGTGTCGACCCCGGCATCATCGGCGGCGAGGTTCAGGTTGAGGGCGAAGTTGCCGCTGGATTTGCGGACGGTGAGGGTTGCGCGTTGCTCGTCGGTGGCTTGGCCTTGGATGTGGCCCGAGCCGGCCAGGCGGACCAATACGGTGGGCGTTTGGTATTCCACCCCTCCGCCGAGGTCGGCGGCGCCGCCGGTGTCGCCGTCGCCGGAGTCGTGGCGGAGGGCGAAGTTCAGGAACGGTCGCCAGGGGCCGTGCGTCCAGCCGGTTTCGGCGTTGGCGGTTATGCGGATGGTGTCGGCGGTGGTGGCGGGCAACATCTTACCGTCGCCGCTGGCGGCATCCAGTTTGGCGCGGTTGTATTGCGCGTTGATGCCGGCGGTGAACAGGTCGCCGCGCGCGTGGGCTATGCCGAAGGCGGCGGTGGTGACGGTGATGTCGGTTTTGATGAGCGCGTCCGGTTCTTTCAACTCGGCATCGCCGGAGCCGTAGCCGGCGGTTAACCAGAGTTGGGAACCGTTGATGCGGCGCGACAGATAGGGATGCACGCTGGTGACGCTGGTTTCCAGCGTGCTTTTCATGCCATCGGCGGTGACGGTGAAGTCGATGTCGCCGGAACTATGGGAGACCGCAACGCCGATTAAACCGTCGCGCCATGCGGTGTCGCCGCCGATGTGGAATGCCGAGGTGTCGCCGTCGTAGTCGACGCCATCGTGGTCGCCGTCGGCGGAGATGTAGCCGCCGCTGCCCCAAATGCTGACACCGCGGCCGCCATCGCCACCGGCAAGAGAGAAACCGCTGCGGCGCAACAATTCCTCCGCTGTGTTGGCGCGGCCGAGGTGGAATTGGTTTGTGGTCGCGACTGAGCGCGCGCGTTTCGTCACCGCGTCCACCGCCAACATTCCCACGCCACGCGCGAAGGCGGCTACCGGGGCATCCAGCCGTTCAGCCCGGGCCGCGGGGTTGTC
>JAPPPZ010000096.1 GCA_028817275.1 Gammaproteobacteria bacterium | reverse complement strand
GAATAATTATTATAATGCTTCCCTGCCCCCTGTTCCCAATCAGTAAATCTTGTATCTCACCTATAACGCAAATCCTTTCATATCTCACATTTCTGGCCCTCGCCACCGAGTCCGCCTCTACTCTGCGGCAATTTCTTTCACCACCTCCAACCTTGCCGCCACCCCACCAGTGTAAAATCTCCCCACCATGACCGCACCCCCCCACCCTCTCCTCCAACTCACCAGCATCCACAAATCCTTCCCCGGCTGCACCGCCAACGACGACGTCAACCTCAGCATCAACGCCGGCGAAGTGCATGCCCTGTTCGGCGAGAACGGCGCCGGGAAGTCCACGCTGGTTAAAATTATCTACGGCGTGCTCAAGGCCGACGCCGGCGTCATGCGCTGGAACGGGGCGGAAGTGGCGGTGGGCGGGCCGGCGGCGGCGCGGCGGTTGGGGATTGGCATGGTGTTTCAGCATTTTTCCCTGTTTGATGCGCTGACCGTGGAGGAAAACATCGCCCTCGGCCTCAGCCGCCAGGCCGCCGACGAAAAACTGCGCCGGCGCATCGGTGAGGTTTCCGCCGAATACGGCTTGCCGCTGGACCCCGGCGCGCACGTGCATTCCCTGTCGGTGGGCGAGCGCCAGCGCATTGAAATTGTGCGCTGCCTTTTGCAAAACCCGCGCCTGTTAATCATGGACGAGCCGACTTCGGTGCTGACGCCGCAGGAGAGCGAAAAACTATTCGCCACCCTGCGCCGCCTGGCCGAAGAAGGCTGCGCCATTCTTTACATCAGCCACAAACTGCGCGAAATCCGGGCGTTGTGCGAGAGCGCCACGGTGATGCGCGGTGGCCGGGTGGTGGCGCGCTGCGACCCGCGCCGTGAAACCACCGCCGCCCTGGCGCAGATGATGGTCGGTGAAACCGTGCGCGGCGACGGTGAAAGTGAAGGTGACGACAGCGGCGCCAAAAGCAACCGCGCCGCATTGCCGGACAAGCCGGCTTTGGCCGTGAACAATTTATCGCTGCCGGCGCGCGACAAATTCGGCACCGCGCTCAGCGGCGTCACCTTTACCGTCCACGGCGGTGAAGTTCTGGGCATCGCCGGCGTCGCCGGCAACGGCCAAGCCGAGTTGACCGCCGCATTGGCCGGCGAGATGCGCGCCACTGAGGCCGGCGCCGTGGTGTTGAACGGCAGCCCCTGCGGCCGGCTTGGCGTCACCGCCCGCCGCGCGCTGGGCCTGGTTTTTGTGCCGGAAGAACGGCTGGGGCGCGGCGCGGTGCCGGAAATGTCGCTGGTGGACAACGCGCTGCTCAGCGCGCGCCATAGATGCAATCTCGCGCGCAACGGAATTCTCAATGTGCGGCGCGCCGCCGACTACGCCGGGCGCGTGCGCGACACTTACCGGGTGCAGAGCGAGGGCATATGGTCGGCGGCAGCCAGTTTGTCCGGCGGCAACCTGCAAAAGTTCATCGTCGGCCGCGAAATCCTGCAACACCCGGCGGTGCTGGTCGCCGCGCAACCCACCTGGGGCGTGGACGCCGGCAGCGTCGCCGCCATCCACCGTGCCATCCGCGCATTGGCCGCGGCCGGCGCGGCGGTGGTGGTGGTGTCGCAGGATCTGGATGAACTGTTCGCCGTCAGCGACCGCATGGCGGTGATTTACGCCGGCCGCGTGTCGGCGCCGGTCGCCACCGCCAAACTCAGCGCCGAAACCATCGGCCTCCTCATGAGCGGCGCCGCCGGGGCCGGCAATGTGGACGGTGCAACCGTCACCTCCAACGTCGACGCCGCCATCCCGGGCGCCGCAACCGTCATTCCCGGCCGTGCACCTTCCGCGACTTGAGCCGCGCGCGCAGACGCCGGCGGTGATGGTGCTGGTGACGCCGGCGCTGGCGCTGGCGTTGACTCTGCTCACCGGGCTGCTGCTGTTCGGCGCCATGGGCTACGCGCCGCTGGCGGTGCTGTTTCATTTTTTCATCGCGCCGCTGGCCGACTTGTACGGCGTTGCCGAGTTGATGGTCAAGGCCACGCCGCTGGTGCTGTGCGCGGTGGGGCTGGCCATCGGCTTCCGCGCCAATGTGTGGAACATCGGCGCCGAGGGCCAACTCACCGTCGGCGCCCTCGCCGGCGGCGCGCTGGCGGTGTGGTTTCCCGACGGCGCCAGCCCGCTGATGCTGCCGGCCATGCTGCTGCTCGGCATCGCCGGCGGCATGGCCTGGGCGGCGGTGCCGGCGTTTTTGAAGACACGCTTCGGCGCCAACGAAATCCTCACCAGCCTCATGCTTACGTACGTGGCGGTGCTGCTGCTGAGCGCGCTGGTGCACGGCCCGTGGCGCGACCCCGGCGGTTACAACTTTCCCGAGACCGTGCTGTTCCCGCCGGCCGCCACCCTGCCGCTGCTGGTGGACGGCACGCGCCTGCATCTCGGCGCGCTGCTCGCCGTCGCGGCGGTCATCGCCGCATGGTTTTTGCTGGCGCGCGCAGTGTTCGGTTTTGAGGTGAAGGTCATCGGCCTGTCGCCGGCCGCCGCCGACTACGCCGGCATGAGCGCGGCGCGCATCACCTGGCTGGTGCTGCTGCTCAGCGGCGGCCTGGCCGGGCTGGCCGGCATCGTGGAAGTCACCGGCCCCATCGGCCAGATTCAACCCACCATCTCGCCGGGCTACGGCTTCACCGCCATCATCGTCGCCTTCCTCGGCCGCCTGCACCCCCTCGGCATCCTGGTGGCCGGCCACATTCTCGCGCTGTCGTACCTCGGCGGCGAAACGGTGCAGGTCACCCTCGGACTGCCGCAGGGAATCGCCGGCGTGTTCCAGGGCATGCTGCTGTTCTTCCTCCTCGCCTGCGACGTGCTGCTCAAGTACCGCATTCGCTTCAGCGCGCCGGCGGCGTCACCGTCGAAGCCGGCATGACAGCCGGACTCGACACCGTGGCCCTGGTGCTGCTGACCATCATCAGCGCGGCGACGCCGCTGCTGTTTGCGGCGGTGGGCGAGTTGGTGGTGGAGAAGTCCGGGGTGCTCAACCTGGGCCTGGAAGGCATGATGCTGATGGGCGCGGTGTGCGGTTTCATCGCCGCCGTGGTCACCGGCTCGGCGGCGCTGGGCGTGATGGCGGCGGCGGCGGCCGGCATGGCCATGGCGCTGGTGTTCGCGTTCCTCACGTTGACGCTGCTGGCCAACCAGGTGGCCACCGGGCTGGCGCTGACGCTGTTCGGCGTCGGGCTGTCGTCGCTGCTGGGGCTGGACTACGTGGGCTTCCCGGTGGAGGCGCTGCCGAAAGTGGCGGTGCCGCTGCTGTCGCAAGTGCCGTTCTTCGGGCCGCTGCTGTTCAACCATGACGCGCTGGTCTACCTGTCGGTGGCGATGGTGGTGGCGGTGGGCTGGTTCCTCGGCCGCACACGGCCGGGAATGGTGCTGCGCGCGGTGGGCGAATCGCACCATGCGGCGCATGCCATCGGCCACAACGTGGTACTGGTGCGCTACCTGGCGGTGCTGTTCGGCGGCGCCATGGCCGGCATCGGCGGCGCGTTTTTGTCGCTGTCCTACACGCCCATGTGGGCCGAGAACATGACCGCCGGGCGCGGCTGGATTGCGCTGGCGCTGGTGGTGTTCGCCAGTTGGCGGCCGGGGCGCGCGCTGGCCGGCGCCTACATGTTCGGCGGCATCACCATCCTGCAACTCCACGCCCAGGGCCTCGGCGCCGACATCGCCTCGCAGTACATGTCCATGCTGCCCTACCTGGTGACGGTGCTGGTGCTGGTGCTCATCTCGCGCGACACTTACCGCGCAAAACTGAAGGCGCCGGCCTGCCTCGGCCGCATTTTCCACCCGGCGGCGTAGTTATGGCACACTCACCCTCGCCCATGAAAAAACCCGCGCAACAACGCCGCAAGCCGGTGCGGCGGCTTTATTATTCGGACAATCTTCCGGTGCTGCGGAAGATGGAATCTGAATCGGTGGACCTGATTTACCTGGACCCGCCGTTCAACTCCAGCCGCGCCTACAACATCATCTACCCCGGCGACCTCGGGCAGGTGACGGCGTTTGAGGACACCTGGTACTGGACGCCGCAGTGCGACCTTCACCTGCAGCAGATGCGCGAGGGGCGGGATATTTTGGTGGCGCTGGTGGAGGCCATGGGAAAAGTGCAAATGTCCGCTTACCTGGTGAACATGGCGGCGCGACTGGAAGAAATGCGGCGGATTTTGAAACCAACCGGCAGCATTTACCTGCACTGCGACCCCACGGCCGGCCACTATCTGAAAATCGTGATGGACGCGATTTTCGGAGTGAAGAATTTTCGCAATGAAATTGTTTGGTGCTATTCCCATGGCGGGAAAAGCAAAAAACATTTCGGGCGCAAGCACGACACTATTTTCTTTTACACAAAAGGGAAAGATTATGTTTTTAACCACCGCGCCGTCCGGATTGAAATGGAATCGGGAAGAAAGTCTTTCGGCGGGCGTTTGGAAACAGACGAAAGCGGCAGAAAATACCGCTTGGTCTACGGCTCCAAAAACAAGCGCGGCAAAACCCGGTATTACAAATACTATCTGGACGAGGGGAAGTTGCCGGAAGACTATTGGATTGACATCAATTCGCTGCAATCCAAAGTTGCGGAACGGCTCGGCTACCCCACCCAAAAACCGCTGGCGCTGCTGGAGCGCATCGTCAGCGCGTCCAGCAACCCCGGCGATTTGGTTCTGGATCCGTTTTGCGGCTGCGGCACCGCCGCCGCCGCGGCCGAGAAATTAAAGCGCAACTGGGTCGGCATCGACATCACCTACTCGGCGGTGGCCGCCATTCAGGAAAGATTCCGCCGCCAGAAACTGGACATCTGGGGGCGCATTGAAATTCTCGGCAAACCGAACACCGTGGAGGAGGTGGACCGGCAGTTGCTGGACCATTCCTCGGCGCTGTACGCGCGCAAGGAGTTTGAAAAATTCTGCGTCGCCACCGTCGGCGGGCTGCCCAACGACCGCATGGGCGCCGATGGCGGCGTGGACGGGCGCATCCCGCTGACCACCGGCGAGCGCGCGGTTTGCTCGGTCAAAAGCGGCCGGGTGGATGTCAAGGCGGTGCGCGAGTTGGCCGGGCTGCTGAAAGGCAAGGATGTGGCCGGCGTGCTGCTCACCCGCCAACCGCCCACCAGCGCGATGGTGAAGTTTGCCCGGCAGGCCGGGCTGCACCGGCCGGCGAAAAAAGACTTGCTTGCGGTCAAGCCGTTCCCGCGCCTGCAAATTCTCACGCTGGAGGAAATCCTCGGCGGCCGGCGGCCCGAGTTGCCGGTTTGACCGGCTTTGAGCCGCGCCGCCGCTTGTTATAATCACACTTTCGCCACCACCGCCACAACCCGGAGGAGATTAACCATGAAAACCACGCTTAAAATTCTCACCGCCGCGCTCAGCGCGCTGCTCGCTTTCACCCTCACCCTCACCCCCGCCGCCGCGCAGGACCTTAAAATCGGTTTTGTTTACGTCGGCCCCATCGGCGACCATGGGTGGACCTACCGCCACAACGAAGGGCGCCGGGCCATTGAACAGGCCCTGGGCGGCCGGGTCGAAACCACGTTTGTGGAATCAGTCTCCGAAGGCCAGGACGCCGAGCGCGTGATTCGCAAACTGGCCACCGAGGGCAACGGTTTAATCTTCACCACCTCCTTCGGCTACATGAACTCCACCATCAAAGTCGCCCGGCAGTTTCCCGAAATTAAATTTGAGCACGCCACCGGCTACAAGCGCGCCGCCAATGTCAGCACCTACATCGGGCGGTTTTACGAAGGCCGCTATGTGTGCGGCCGCATCGCCGGGCGCATGAGCAAAAGCGGCGTGGTCGGCTATGTGGCGTCGTTTCCGATTCCCGAAGTGGTGCGCGGCATCAACGCGTTCATGCTCGGCATGCAGAGCGTGCGCCCCGACGCGCGCATCAAGGTGGTGTGGGTGAACTCGTGGTACGACCCGGGCAAGGAAAGCGACGCCGCCAAGGCGCTCATCGACCAGGGCGCCGACATCATCGCCCAGCACACCGACTCGCCGGCGCCGCTGCAGGTGGCCGAGAGCCGCGGCGTGTTCGCCTTCGGCCAGGCCTCCGACAACCGCGCCTTCGCGCCCAAAGCGCACCTCACCGCCATCATCAATGACTGGGCCCCCTACTACATCGACCGCGCCCGGGCGGTTCTGGACGGCACCTGGGAGAAAAGCGACGTGTGGGGCGGACTCGCCACCGGCATGGTCGCCATGGCGCCCTACAACAACGACCTGATGCCGCGCGACGTCATCAACGACGCGCGCAACATTGAAGAGGCGATCAAGCACCGCCGCCTGCACCCGTTCGCCGGCCCGATTACCCGGCAGGACGGCACTCTGGCCGCGGCCAAGGGCGAGACGCTGGACGACAAAACGCTGCTCAGCATGAACTGGTATGTGCGCGGCGTGGAGGGCAAACTGCCGAACTGAACCGCGGCGCGCGCCATGAAGAAGTTCACCACCGTCATCACCAGCGCAGTCGCCGGCGCCGCCATCGGCGCCGGCCTCAGCATCACCTTCGCCGCCCTCGGCGAGCGCGAGTCGCTGCCCATCCGCGACCTGCAAATCTTCTCCGAGGTGTTCGGCAAAATTAAAACCAACTACGTGGACCCGGTGGAGGACAGCAAACTGCTGCAGGACTCCATTCGCGGCATGCTGGCCGGCCTTGACCCGCACTCGGTTTACCTGGACGCCGAGGCGCTGCGCGACTCGCGCGAGTCCACCACCGGCCGTTTCGGCGGGCTCGGCATGGAGGTGACGCTGGACGGCGGCGTGGTCACGGTGGTCGCGCCCATTGACGACACCCCGGCGCACAAGGCCGGCATCCGCGCCGGCGACCGCATCATCCAACTGGACCAGACAACCACCCGCGGCATGGCCCTGGGCGAGGCGGTGGAGAAGATGCGCGGCAAGCCCGGCACCCGCATCCGCCTGCTGGTGGAGCGCGACGGCGTGGCGCGGCCCATCGTGTTCTTTCTGCGCCGCGCCGTCATCCGCACGGTGACGGTGAAAAGCCGCCTGCTGGACGAGCGCTACGCATATGTGCGCATCACCCGCTTCCAGACCGGCACCACCGCCGCGCTGCGCCGCGCCATCAACCGACTCAAGCGCGACACCGGCGGCGCGCTGGACGGCGTGGTGCTGGACCTGCGCAACAACCCCGGCGGCGTGCTCGGCAGCGCGGTGGGCGTCGCCAACACCTTCCTCGCCGCCGGCACCATTGTCACCACCCGCGGCCGCAACCGCTCCAGCCACCAGCGTTTTGACGCCACCACCCCGGACTACATCGGCGATGCCCCGCTGGTGGTGCTGGTGGACGGCGGCTCCGCTTCGGCCTCCGAGATCGTCGCCGGCGCCCTGCAGGACCACCGCCGCGCCGTCATCCTCGGCACCCGCACCTTCGGCAAAGGCTCGGTGCAGAGCATCATCCCGGTGGCCAACGACGCCGGCCTCAAGATCACCACCGCCCGCTACTTCACCCCCGGCGGCCGCTCCATCCAGGACAGCGGCATTGAACCAAACGTAACCACCGAAGCCACCGCCCCGGACGGCGACGGCGAGGACTACCAATTAAAAGAAGCGCTGAACCTGCTCAAGGGAATCCACCACATGGGCCGGCGCAAGCGGGGGTGAGGGCGACGGTTTAAGGATGCCGCCTAGTGTAGAATGCACCGTGTTGAGTTGAGATTTGTGACGTGAACCCCACCCGCACCGCCGAAACCGCGTTGAATTATAAATTAGCGGAGTTGCTGCGGCGGCAGCGCATTCCGGCCGCGGGCGAGCGGCGCCATGGAGGGCTGCAGTACGACTGCCTGGTGGACCGGGATGAGGACTTGGTTTCCATTGAGGCCGAGTTTGCCCCGGCCCGGGAGGTCAAAAAGGAGGCGGCCGGCCGCATCGAAAATAAAATAGAAAACAAAACCGTTCGTCTGGTGGTCGCCTTGGTTTATCCCGGGCGCCTGCGCAAAGTCGCCGACGAGAAAATCGGCGATGCGCTGGGTGAAAGCCGCGATTTAAAATTTTCCTTCGGGGAAATCGATGAAAAGAAGCGCAACCTGCCCCTTCCCCTGCACGGAGAAAACCCCGCCGACGCCTATCCCATCCGGTGGAGCCCCGAGGAAACCGGCGGCGTGGACACCCTCGCCGACCACTTGTGGTCGCGGTGGACGGAAGACAAAAGCATTGGCAAAGAATTTGATTTTCTTGTCAAACAACTGGATACAAACGTGCAGGAGGCGGCGGCCGTCATCCACCGCAATGAAGGCGCGCGCAAAGGCATCATCAAGGCGCTTGATTTCGGCATACTCGGAATTGACGAGCAGTCATCGATGCGCGCGGCGGCGCTCATATTGTGCAACGCCATGCTGTTTCATGAATTGCTGTCGGGAATTGAGGGCATTCCACGGCCGCCGGTGCCGGGCCCCGCCGACCGCGACAATACGGCCCGCGCCTGGCGGGAAATTCTCGACATCAACTGGTATCCCATATTCGAGCCGGCGTTTGAAGTCCTGCGCCAGATGAATTCTCCAACCGCGCATCATGCTTTGGAGGCATTGCGCCCGGCGGTCGCCCGGCTGGCCGAATCAAACATCCCGGCGCGCCACGATTTATCCGGGCGCGTTTTCCACCGGCTGTTAATCGGCGGGAAATATCTCAGCCCGAACTACACCACCATCACCGCCGCCATCCTGCTGTCCGCGCTGGCGCTTGAAGGCCTCGCCGTTGACTGGAGCGACGCCAAACAAATCAAGAAACTGGACATCACCGACCCGGCCTGCGGCACCGGCACGCTGCTGGTCGCCGCCGCGGAGGAAATCCGCCGCCGCCACTACCGCGCCTCCCTTGATTTGAACAAGGACCCGTCGGAAACCCTCGGCCGGGATCTTCTGGAGCACACCTTGCGCGGCCGCGATGTGGTTCTGGCGGTGGTGCACCTCACCGCCGCCACCCTGGCCATGATGGAAACATCGCAGAAAATCAGCCGCACCCAACTCGCCCAAATGTCGCTCACGGTCAAGCGCGAAGGCAAAACCCCGGTGCCGTACCTCGGCAGTTTGGATTACCTGTCCACCAGCAAGGTCAAGCCCATGTCCATCAGCCTGCCGGCCTCGCCGAAGAGCGTCACCGGCCGCGGCGAAGAATCCCCGGCGGACAAGTTGGAATCGGTAGACCTGGCGATTCTTAACCCGCCGTTTTTTAAGTCCCAGGGAATTCCGGTTCTCAATGAGAAAAGAGCGGAGGGCGAGAAAGGATGGAAACCGTTCTTCGGCTTCATCACGGCCCCGGAAGATGCCGCACTCATGCGGGCCGAACTGCAAAAACGCCTGCAAACACTGCCGGCAACCATGAAAGCCGGCGGCTCCGCTTTCATCTGCCTCGCCGATGAGGCCCTCGGCAGCCGCGGCACCCTGGCTTGCGTTTTGCCGGCCGTGGTCTGGAGCGGCAGTTCCTGGCTTGGCATCCGCCGCATGTTAGCGAGGCGCTACCACATTGACTGGGTTGTGGTCAGCCACGACAGCCGCAGCCGCGGAAAAACGCAAAGCACCCCCGGCCGGTACCATGTCTCCATGTCGGAATCCACCTCCCTGGCCGAAACGCTGATTGTCGCCCGCCGCAGGCCGGAGAATGCCGCCGGCAAGCCGACGCGGATTGTCAATCTCTTCCACAACCCGACCCACCCCATTGAGGCCAACAACCTGGCCCGCCAACTCCTCGGCCTCCGCGCGCCGGCCATTCCCGACATCACCGACAAACCGGGCGCTTCCTGCGCGATTCGGTCGAGCGACAAAGGCCGGTTCTGGGGCGAGGCCGTCACCGTCACCATTCCCCGCGCAGCAAACGGCGAAGCGCCGGATCCGGGCGCATTCATCGCCCCGGCCATATCATTTCTGCAAACCACGCTGGTGCAAATCGCCTGGCATCTGGCGCGGGGAAAATTGTTTTTGTACGGCGGCCGCCCGGTGGACCTCCCGATTAAACCGCTCAGGGAAACAGGCGCGACCAGCCCTTCCCACCTGAAAATCAAGGGGCGCAAAGCGCCGTGCAGCATGACGGATGATATGAAAGGCTCAGGCTACCCGGTCATCTGGCACCATGACGCCCCAAGCATCGTCAAAATGACCGGCCAACCCAACGCACGCATGACCGCCAAAACAGGCCGCGAGGACGAAACCCATGCCATCTGGGGCCACGCCGGCCGCGCCCATATTGCCAGTTACCTGCGCTTGAACACCCAGCGCATTGCGGCGGCGTGGTCGAAAAAAACCATGCTTGGCGTTAATTCATGGAACACCATCCGCATCAACACCGAAAACGAAAACGTTGATGTTGAAGCGGCGGAAAAGGCCCTGGTGCTGTGGCTCAACTCAACCCTGGGCCACCTTCTGCTAATCGCACATGCAAGCCAGCCCTATCCCGGAAGAGTAATCATTCCCATCCAGGTTCTGCGTGAACTGCCTGTTCTCGACGTCCGCACGCTGGACCCGGCCGCCTGCCTGGCTGTACAACGTTTGTGGAAAGAAATTTCAAACCGCCCCCTGTGGCCATTTGCCCAGGCGATGAACGACCCCATTCGCAAAAAAATCGACAACGGCCTGCTGGAGATTCTTAAAATCCCGGCTGATGCCGCGGGCGAAATCGGACTGTTGCGCGCCCGCCTGGCGGAAGAAACCGCCGTCCGGGGAATTGCAAAAGACTGACCGGCAGCAGTGAACAACGCCGCCGAACTCTACACCCGCACCGCCCCCCACTACGACCGCACCCGCGCCGCGGTCGGTTTGGAAATCATTCTCGGCTGTTTCGCCACCGGCGGCAAACTGCACCGTCAAACCATCGTGGACGCCGGTTGCGGCACCGGCAATTATGCGCATGCGCTCAGCGCCCATGTCGGCGCGGTGCACGCGGTTGACCGCAGCGCGGCCATGCTGGCGCAAGCGCGGGCCAAGGCCGGCGGTGACGGCGTCGTCTTCCACCGCGCCGCAGTCGACTCGCTGCCGCTCGGTGACGGCGCCGCCGACGGTGTCACCGTCAACCAGGTGCTGCACCACCTCGGCGGTGACGGCGCCGTCGCCGCCGCCCTCGCCGAGTTCCACCGGGTACTCAAACCCGGCGGCGCGCTGGTGGTGAACACCTGCAGCCACCGCCAGTTGCGCCACGGTTTCTGGCCTTACAAGTTGCTGCCGGAGGCGGCGCTGGCGGCGATGGTGGCGCGGCATGTGGACGTGCCGGGGCTGCAGATGATGCTTGCGGCGGCGGGGTTTGCGCACCGGGCGGTGGTGGTGCCGGCCGATGCCGTGCTGCAGGGCGCCGCGTATTTTAATGCGCGCGGGCCCGCCGATGCCGGGTGGCGCGGCGGCGATTCCATCTGGAGTTTGCTGTCAGCGGAGGAAACCTCGGCGGTGGAGGAGCGCATCGCCGGCCTGGCGCGCGAAAATGCGCTGGAAAAATTCATGCGCGATGCCGATGCCGGGCGCGAAAACTGCGGGCAGATGACGTTTGTTTTTTCGGCCAGGGCCTGAACCCCCACCGCCGCCGCCTGCTATGCTTGGCGCATGAGCACCGGTTTTCTGTACGACCCGGCCTGCCTGGCCCACGACACCGGGCAGGGCCACCCCGAGCGGCCGGCGCGGCTGTCCACGGCGATGGCCTACCTGCAGGCGCAGCCGTGGTTCGGCGCGCTGCACACTTTCAGCGGCGGCCCGGCCGGGCGCGAGTGGATTGAGGCGGTGCACCAGCCGGACTACATCGACCGCGTCGCCGATGCATGCGGGCGCGGCGAGCGGGTTATCGACTCGCCGGATGTGGCGGTCAGCGAACAGTCCCACGACATCGCGCTGCTGGCATGCGGCGGCGCGCTGGCGCTGGCCGACAAAGTCGCCGGCGGTGAAGTGGACAACGCTTTTGCAATGATGCGCCCGCCCGGCCACCACGCCGAGCGCGCCACCGCCATGGGCTTTTGCCTGTACAACAACGTCGCCGTCGCCGCGCGCTACCTGCAGCGCAAGCACGGCCTGGACAAAATTTTAATTCTGGACTGGGACGTGCACCACGGCAACGGCACCCAGCACGCTTTCAGCGAAGACCCCTCGGTGTTTTACGCAAGTTTGCACCAGTATCCCTACTACCCCGGCACCGGCGCCGCATCCGAAGAGGGGGAAGGCCGCGGGCGCGGCGCGACGTTAAACTGCCCCATGGCGGCCGGCGCCACTGACGCCGACTATGAACTTGCATTCCGCGAGTCCATTCTGCCGGCCATGGACAAATTTGCGCCGCAGATGATTCTGCTGTCGGCCGGTTTTGACGCCCACCGCGACGACCCGCTGGCGGCGGTGGAACTGAGCACCGAATTTTTTCACTGGATGACCTTGCGCGTGATGGAATGCGCCGACAAGCACTGCGGTGGAAAAATACTCTCGCTGCTGGAAGGCGGCTACAGTTTAACCGCGCTGCCGCTTTGCATCGGCGCGCACCTGCAAACCCTGGGCGGAGTCCAACAATGAAATACCTGCACACCATGGTGCGCGTCAGCGACCTTGAACGTTCCCTTGATTTTTACTGCCGGCTGCTCGGCCTGCGCGAAGTGCGGCGCCTTGACAACGAGCGCGGCCGTTTCACGCTGGTTTTTCTCGCCGCCGGCGACGGCGAGGAGCATCTGGAACTGACCCACAACTGGGACCCCGAAGCATATGGCGGCGGCCGCAACTTCGGCCACCTGGCCTACCGGGTGGACGACATCTACGCGCTGTGCAAAAAATTAATGGACAACGGCGTCACCATCAACCGCCCGCCGCGCGACGGCCACATGGCTTTTGTCCGCTCGCCGGACAACATCTCGGTGGAGTTGCTGCAAAAAGGCGATGCCCGGCCGCCGCAGGAACCGTGGCAGTCCATGCCGAACAGCGGCGAGTGGTGAGGCCTTGTCACCGTCGCCGAATCGTGCCACACTCCGCCGTCACCACTCACCGCCAACTGAGAACTCCGTCATGAACACCCACCAACCCCCCCCCGGAGGAAAATATGTCGCTCACAAGATGTTCGGCATTTTGGCGTCGCGAGCGAAAAAGTTGGACGACCCGCGCATCAATACCAATAATTTCGTTAACCGAATTCGCGGCGAAGCCCCGGGCATAACCTGGGAAATCACCGAGGTTTTACTCAAGCCAATCGAACATTATTGCGACCACAAAAATTTACCCCTGCTGTCCGCCTTGGTGGTCCTTTCGGACGGCCCCCATATCAGTTTCCCGGCAGAATCTTTCAGCAAAAAACTCACTGAATGGCGTAGCCGAACTTCAGTAGTGTGGTTTGGTCAAAAAAATGGAGTCCCTTTCTGGGAATTTCCGCTCACCGAGTCGCTCAAGGATTGGCATCGGCGGTATTGGCGGAAAACAAGCCAAGTGTGGCAAAAAATTGACACTGCTATGGCGGAAGCGGAATTTCGCCAGTGGCTGGAAAACCGGGAATATGGCCGGTTTGACTTGGAAGATGACCGGTTTGAATGGCCGTCAACCGTGGCTCATCCGCATCCCGGCCCGGGCAAAATACTTCCCATAGAGCATCGCGAAGGACTCTTTGCCTACGTCGGCTATCACGTCGGCAAAACCAACGGCAAGCCGGATGATGACCGGAAAGAAACTCTGGATTGGATATTTCACAGCAAATTGCCGCACGTCAACAGCGATTCATACATGGCGGAATTTGGCGACCCCAAATCGTGTCAGCGCTTGCAGAAAATGGTGAATTTTTTGGCGGCGCAAGCCAGAAATTATTCGCGCAATGATATGCGCGATTATTCGATGGCTATCGGTCACTACATACAGGATTTGGAGTACTTGTATCACCGATATTACGTCGGCAAATGCGATTTTCATACCACCCTCGATGGTTTCGAGTGGCCGGATTTGTCGGACTTGCAAGCGGAGCTTGTGGAATTCGAGCAACAAAAACTGCAGGATGAACTACAGAACGAACTGCGGCGCCTAAGATTGGAAGAATGGCGCATCGCGGAAGAATCTGCCGCCACAAAAAAACAGCAGGATGAACTACAAGAAGAATTGCAGAAAGAACTGCGGTACTTCAGAGTGCTCGAATATCACTTGAAAGAGCGTGAAGAAGAGTGCGCCAACAAACCGCCATCCGAAGCGAAGTGGGCGACGTGGATTCTCATAATCATCGCTACCGCTATCGCGCTTTTATGGTTGCTCTCATGACCTGTCAGGCGCGCCGGAGGAGTGCAGGATTCGCACCCCCAACAGTCTCCTTGACCGTCACCGACGACAACGGAATCGACACCGCCAACCTGCTCCACGGCGAGTGGCGGTTCTGAGCGGCGGCTACACCACCAGAAAAATAAAAACCGGCAGCGTTACCACCGAGCACAAAGTGGCCGCCACCACCGCCGTGGTCACCGCCTCGGTGGACGCGCCGTAATATTTGGCGAACAAAAACACATTAATCCCGGGCGGTGCGGCGGCGACGATTACCACGATGGCCAAAGTCAAATCGTCCAGCGCGAGCAGCAGGCCGCCGAGCAGCACCAGCAGCGGGTGGGCGGTGATTTTGAGCATGCCAATCACCGCCGCCTCGCGCAGCGACGCCGAGATGCGGAAGTTGCTCAGGGTCAGGCCCATCACAAACAGCGCGCATGGAATCGCCGTCTCTGCCACCAGGCCGGCGGCGCCGGCAAGCGCGCCCGGCAGCGACAGGCCGGCCACGTTGCCGGCAAAACCGAGGGCCAGGCCGAGCACGATGGGGTTGGTGCACAAGCGGCGCGCGCTGCGCAGCACCGAGTTGGCGGCGGAGGTTTTTGCGCCGCCGGGCCGTCCGCCGGACAACTCCAGCGCGGTGGTAATCACCGGAAACATCAGCAGCGAATGCATGCCGAGCAGCAGAAACAGCGGCAACGTGGCGCGCCCGCCCAGCGCGTTCAGCACCAGCGGCAGGCCGAACAGCCAAGTGTTGGAGTAGGCCGAGGCGAAGCCGAACATGTTGCAACTCTTGGCCGCCAGCGCAAAAACCCGCCGCGCGGCAAAAGCGCCGGCAAGGAACACCGCTACCGCCGCGGCAAAATACACCGCCAGATAGCCCCACGAAATCTGCGCCGGAAACCGCGCCTGCAGCAAACTCTCAAACAGCATTAGCGGCAGCAGCGCGTTGAACACCGCGGTCGAAAGAATTTTTTCCACCCGCCCGCCGGCCAGCCCGAACCGCCCGCACACATAGCCCAGCAGCACCATGCCGAAAACCGGCGCGACGATAAAAACAATGGCGGCGGCGCTTTGCATCGGCGGTGGGGCTCAGCCGGCGCGCGCCGCGCAAAAATCTTCGGCGAATTTTTTATAGCAACCGGCGGCGATGGCGGCGCGAATTTTTTGCATCAGCCGCTGGTAGAAAAAAAGATTGTGCAAGGTGCCGAGCCGCGCGGCGAGAATTTCGTTGCAGCGGTAAAGGTGGCTGAGATAGGCGCGGGAATAGTTGCGGCAGGTGTCGCAGGCGCAGTCCGCATCCAGCGGCGCAGTGTCGGCGCGGTGGCGGGCGTTGCGGATTTTAATGTCGCCGCGGGCGGTGAACAGCCAGCCGTTGCGCGCGTTGCGCGTCGGCAGGACACAGTCAAACAGGTCCACGCCGCAGGCCACGGCGAACAAAATATCTTCCGGGCTGCCGACGCCCATCAGGTAGCGCGGCTTGCCGGCCGGCATGAACGGGGCGGTGGCGCGCAGAATTTTTTGCATTTCCCCTTTGGGCTCGCCCACCGACAGGCCGCCGATGGCGTAGCCGTCAAAACCGGCCGCCGCCAGGCCGTCCAAAGATGCGCGGCGCAAATGCGGGAACATGCCGCCCTGAATGATTCCAAACAACGCCGCCGGGTGCGCGCCGTGGGCGGCTTTGCACCGCACCGCCCAGCGCAGCGAGCGTTCCATGGAGCGGCGCACCTCGTCCTCGCCCGCCGGCCAGCGGGTGCACTCGTCAAAAACCATCACCACATCCGAGCCGAGCGCATGCTGGACGGCGATGGATTCCTCGGGGCCGAGAAAAACCTCGGCGCCGTCCACCGGCGACTGGAAGGTGACGCCGGCCTCGCCGTCCTTGCGCAAGCCGGCCAGACTCCACACCTGAAAACCGCCGGAGTCGGTGAGGATGGGGCGCGGCCAGTGCATAAAATTATGCAGTGTGCCGTGGGCGCGAATCACCTCGCATCCGGGGCGCAGCATCAGATGAAAAGTGTTGCCGAGAATCATCTGCGCGCCGCAATGCGCCAACTCTTCCGGCGTCATCGCCTTCACCGTGCCGAGGGTGCCGACCGGCATGAAAGCCGGCGTGTCCACCGCGCCGCGCGCGAAACCAAGTTGCGCCAGGCGCGCCCCGCCATCGGCGGCCGAGACGCTAAACCGCATCATTTTTTTCCAGCAGCATGGCGTCACCGTAACTGTAAAAACGGTAGCGCATTTTAACCGCGTGGGCGTAGGCCGCCATCACCCGCTGGCGGCCGGCAAAAGCCGCCACCAGCAGCAGCAGCGAAGAGCGCGGCAAATGGAAGTTGGTGAGCAGCACGTCGGTTGCACGAAAAACAAAACCGGGAAAAATGAACAGCCGCGTTTCACCGTCAAACGGCTGCAGCACACCGTCATTCCGCGCCGCCGCCGTTTCAAGCGCGCGCACCGTGGTGGTGCCCACCGTCACCACCCGGCGGTTTTCCCCGCGCGCTTGGTTGACGGCGCGGCAGGCGGCGGCGGTGACGATGATGCGCTCGGCATGCATGCGGTGGCGCTCCACATCTTCACCGCGCAGCGGCTGGAAAGTGCCGGCGCCGACATGCAGGGTAACAAAACAATGCCCCACTCCCCGCGCCGCCAGCGCGGCAAACAAACCGCGGTCAAAGTGCAGCCCGGCGGTCGGCGCCGCCACCGCGCCGGGCGCGCGCGCGTACACCGTCTGGTAACGCTCGGCATCGGCGGCATGCGGCGCGCGCTTAATATAAGGCGGCAACGGCACCGCACCGGCGGCGGCCAGCGCGGCAAAGTCGGCGCCGTCGGGGCGCAGACGGACCCGGTAAAACCCGCCCTCGCGCCCGTCCACCGTGGCCAGCGCGCCGCCGTCCACCCGCAGTTCCTGCCCGGCGCGGAGCGGCTTGTTGGCGCGCAACTGCACCAGCGCCGAGTGCGGGCTCTCCACCCGCTCCAGCAGCATCTCCACCCGCCCGCCGCTCGGCTTGCGCGCATAAAAACGGGCGGCGAGAACGCGGGTGTCATTCATCACCAGCAGGTCGCCGGGCCGCAACTGCGCCGGCAACTGGCGAAAACGCAAGTCCGCCAAACCGCCGCCGGCATGCACCCGCAACAGGCGCGAGTCGCTGCGCCGCGCGGCCGGGAACTGGGCGATGAGTTCCGGTGGCAGCGCGTAATCATAGTCGCCAAGTCTGAGATGCTCCATGGGTTGCCTGATGGCGCGCGCTGTGTGAAAATGCTTCACCGTGCCGGGATGGCGGAACTGGCAGACGCGCCGGACTCAAAATCCGGTGGTGGCAACACCATGAGAGTTCGAGTCTCTCTCCCGGCACCAGCAAGGTTTTTTATTTTTGTTCCCCGGCAAAAGGCATGGGGTTGAAAAAATGCCGCCCGGGCCGCGCGCGAATAATATGCTCCAGCAGCATTTTGTAATCCTCGTCGCTGTCGGCGAAATTAATCTGCGCCGCGTTAATCACCAGCAGCGGCGCCGCCGCGTAAGTGTGGAAAAAATTCGTGTAGGCGTTGACCAGTTGCTCCAGATACTCGGCGCCCAGGTCCATCTCAAAACCCCGGCCGCGCCCGCGAATGCGCTGCAGCAGAACTTCGGCCGGCGCCTGCAGGTAAATCACCAGGTCCGGCGGCGGCATCTGCACCGCAAGTTTGGCGTATACCTGGCGGTACAGGCGGTATTCATCCTCGTCCAGGTTCACCCGCGCAAACAGGTCGTCTTTTTCCAGCATGTAGTCGGCAACGCTGCCGGCGCGGAATAAATTTTCCTGCTGCAGCCGCGGCAACTGCTCGGTGCGCTGCACCAGAAAAAACAACTGCAGCGGCAGCGCATAGCGGCGGCGCGAGCGGTAGAAACGTTCCAGAAACGGATTTTCCCCGGCGCGCTCGTGCACCGCCTCGTAGTCCAGACTGCGCGCCAGCCTCGAAGCCAGCGTGGTTTTGCCGACGCCAATGGGGCCTTCCACCACAATGCGCGAGGGAATGTCGGTTTTTGCGCGGCGCATCGCGCTACATTAGCACACCCGGCATGCTACCATCGCCGCGCAACGGCCTTGCGGCGGCGGCGATGAAACAACTCATTGAATTCTTTCCCCTGATTTTATTTTTCGCGGTCTACTACGCGTGGGGAATTTACCCGGCCACCGCCGCGGCCATCGCCGGTTCATTGGCCGTGGTGGGCTGGGGCTGGTCGCGCAACCGCAAACTGGAGACGGTGCCGCTGGTGACGCTGGCGGTGGTGGCGGTGATGGGCGGCCTCACCCTGGCGCTGCAGGACGACACTTTCATCAAGTGGAAGCCGACCCTGGTGCACTGGGCGCTGGCCGCGGCGCTGCTGGCGACGCAGTGGTTCGGCCGCGCCACCGCGCTGGAAAAAATTCTCGGCGGGCAACTGCGCCTGCCGCGGCACATCTGGCGCCGGGTCAACCTTGCGTGGGCGCTGTTCTTCACCGCCGCCGGCGCGCTCAACCTGTATGTCGCCTTCTACTACGGCGCCGACTTAAGCGAGCAGACCCGCACCGACCACTGGGTCAACTTCAAAGTCTTCGGCCTCACCGGCCTGAGCCTGCTGTTCGTCATCGTGCAGATGGCGCTGGTGGCAAAGCACCTGCAGGAGCCGAAAGAATAGCGCGCGCTTAAACTTTCTCGCGGATGCGCGCCGCCTTGCCGGTGCGTTTTCTCAGGTAGTACAACTTGGCCCGCCGCACCGCGCCGCGCCGCTTGACTTCAATGGCCGACAGCATCGGGCTGTGCAGTTGGAACACGCGCTCGACGCCCTCGCCGGAGGAGATTTTGCGCACGGTGAAGGAGGAGTTGAGGCCGCGGTTGCGGCGCGCAATCACCACCCCCTCAAAAGTCTGCAGGCGCTCGCGGCTGCCTTCGGTGACCCTCACCTTGACGCTGACGGTGTCGCCGGGGCTGAACTCCGGCACGTCGCTTTTGAGTTGCTCGGACTCGATTTGCTGGATCGCGTTGTTCATCGCTTTACTCGCTGGTTTTGGTTTTGGTTTGGTGAATGTTCCACAGGTCGGGGCGCAGGCGGCGGGTGCGCTCTTGCGCCTGCTCAAGCCGCCAGCGGCGCACCTGTTCATGATCGCCGCCGAGCAGCACCGCCGGCGCGCGCCGCCCTGCAAAATCTTCCGGCCGCGTGTAGTGCGGATGGTCGAGCAGGCCGCCGGCAAACGAGTCGGCGGACACCGAATCGGCGTTGCCCACCACGCCGGGCAGGTGGCGCAGCACCGCATCCATCACCGCCATCGCCGCCAACTCGCCGCCGCTCAGCACATAATCGCCCAGCGACCACTCGCTGTCCACCTCGGCTTCAATCACGCGCTGGTCCACGCCGTGGTAGCGGCCGCACAAAAAAATCACGCCCTCGCCCTGTGCCGTCCGCCGCACCATGGCGTCGTCCAGACGCTCACCCTGCGGCGACAGCAGCACCACCGGCGCGCCGTCGGCGCGGTCAGCGCGCGCCCGGCGGATGGCGGCGGCCAGCGGCGGCGCGCTCATCACCATGCCCGGGCCGCCGCCGTAGGGCTTGTCGTCCACCGCACGGTGCGGGTCATCGGTGAAGTCGCGCGGGTTCCACAAATGCAGCCGCGCCAGCCCCGAGTCAAACGCGCGCCGGGTGACGCCGTGGCCGGTGAGGGCGCGGAACATTTCCGGAAAAATACTGACCGCATCAAACCGCACCGCGCACCCGTCAAAAATATTCGCCGTCCCAGTCCACGCGGATGAAGCCGCGCGCCAGGTTGACTTCGCGCACCACCTGCGCGGTCCACGGAATCAATTGCTCGCCGCCACCGTCATCGCGCACCACCAGCACGTCGTTGGCGCCGGTTTCCATCAGCCCGGCAACACTGCCGAGGCCGCCACCGTCATTTCCGGGGTCGGCGTCACCATTTCCGGAGTCGCAACCACCATTTCCGGAGTCGCGACCGTCATTTTCGGCACTGCAACCACCGCCCTGCACCACGCGCAAGCCGTGCAACTGGCGCCAGTAATGTTCACCTTCGGCCAGCGGCGCCAACTGGGCGCGCGGCACCGTCACATCCAGACCGGCCAGGGCGGCGGCGGCGGTGCGGTCGTTGACCGTGGCCAGACTGGCCACCACTTCACCGGCGCGGTGCACCCGGCAGGCGGCAACCTCAAACGGCGCGCCGCCGCCGATATGCCAGCGGCGGTAGCGCAGAATGTCCGCCGCCCGGCGGGTGTAGGGGCGCACGCGAATCCAGCCGCGGGTGCGAAACGGCGCCGTGACCCGGCCGAGGGCGACCGGCGTGTCGGGGGATTCCACCGCCACCGACCGGCAAACTCAGGCGGCCTGCTTCAGCAGTTGCCGCACCCGCTGCGACGGCTGCGCGCCGTGGGAAATCCAGTGGCTGACGCGCTCGCGGTCCACCCGCAGCCGCTCCTCCTGCGCGCCGGCCAGCGGATTGAAAAAGCCGATGCGCTCAATGAACCGTCCGCCCGGCGCCCGCCGGTTGTCGGCAACCACAATGTTGTAAAACGGCCGCTTGCGCGCGCCGCCTCGGGATAAGCGAATTGTGACCATAAAAAACACCTTTGCGCCCGCCGAAAACCCCCGGCCGGGCTGTGGAAAGCGGCGGATTGTAGCAGGTTTTGCGGCAGATTCAAATAATTTCCGGCGGCGGCGGTTTTTTTGGCATAATGCCGCCCGGCTCCGCCGCCCCCGGCGGCATGTGGGGCATTCCCATTTTTCCAACCCTTTCACAGAGGATACACCAATGAAAACAATACGACTGTCACTGTTCGCCCTCCTGTGCCTCGCCGCCTTTGGCGCGCAGGCGCAAAAACTGACCATTGCCACGGTCAACAACGGCGACATGATTCGCATGCAGAAACTCACCGATGACTTCA
>JAPPPZ010000154.1 GCA_028817275.1 Gammaproteobacteria bacterium | reverse complement strand
CGAGGACTCCGCCATGCCCAAAACCGTCATCAGCACCCCGGCCGCCCCGGCCGCCATCGGCACTTATTCGCAAGCCGTGCGCGCCGGGAATTTGGTGTTCATCTCCGGCCAGATTCCGCTGGACCCGGCCACCATGGAACCGGTGGACGGCGACTTTCGCGCCGCCGCCGAGCGCGCTTTTGCCAACTTGATTGCCGTCGCCGAAGCCGCCGGCGGCGGCGCCGATGCCATTGTCAAACTCACCGTCTACCTCACCGACCTGGCCAACTTCCCGCTGGTGAACGAAGTCATGGCCGCGCACTTCACCGAACCCTACCCGGCGCGCGCCGCCGTCGGCGTTGCCGCTTTGCCCAAGGGCGTGGCGGTGGAGGTGGAGGCCGTCATGTCCACCGATGCCTGAGACCGGACCGCCGCCGCCTGCACCGTCCACGTCACCGTTTCCACCGTCGACGTCACCGTCTTCACCGTCCACGTCGCCATCTTCATCCCCGGAGTCAGCGTCTTTCCCCCCGGCATCAACACTTCCCCGGGTCGGACCGGCGGCGGCGGCGCGGCTGGCGCATCTCGGCATCCGCACGGTGGACGACCTGTGCTTTCACCTGCCGCACCGCTACCAGGACCGCACCGAGCGGCGTGCCATCGGCGCCTTGGTTGCGGGCGAAAGCGCGCAGGTGGCCGGGCGCATTGCACTGGCCGACATCACCATCGCCCGCCGCCGCATGCTGGTGGCGCGCATCAGCGACGGCAGCGGCGCCCTCACTCTGCGCTGGTTTCATTTCGGCGACTGGCAACTGCAGCAACTTGTGCGCGGCAAGTGGCTGGGCTGCTACGCCGAAGTGCGCAAGGGCGGCGGCGGGCTGGAAATGATTCACCCCGAATACGGTGTTTTTGACACGGAAGAAGAAGCCGCCGCCCCGCCCACGCTGACGCCGTTCTACCCGCTGACCCAGGGCCTCACCCAGCGCAACCTGCGCAACTACATTGCAGACGCGCTGTCCCGCCATGGCGGCGACCTGCCCGAGTTGCTGCCACGGGCGATGCGCGAGAATTTGCAACTGCCGGCCCTGCGTGATGCGCTGCAAACTATTCACGCGCCGCCCGCCGACAGCGATGTGGACGCGCTGCTGGACGGTTCCCACCCGGCGCGGCGGCGGTTGTCGCTGGAAGAATTGCTGGCGCACCACCTCACCCTTAAAACTTTGCGCCGCCGCCGCAATTTGCGCCGCGCGCCGCAACTTGGCGGCGCCGCGCTGCAAAAAAAATTGCACGCCGCCCTGGACTTCACCCTCACCGAAGCGCAGCGGCGCGTGCTGGGGGAAGTGGCCGCCGACCTGGCGCGGCGGACGCCGGCGCTGCGGTTAATTCAAGGTGATGTCGGTTGCGGCAAAACGGTGGTCGCCGCCCTCGCTTGTTGCGCGGCGGTGGACGGCGGCTACCAGACGGCGGTGATGGCGCCCACCGAATTGCTGGCCGAGCAGCATCTGGCGTGGTTTAAAAAATGGTTCGCGCCGCTGGAGGTTGCGGTGGAATTTCTCAGCGGCCGCCTCAGCGCAAAAAAACGCGCCGCCGCCCTCGCCCGCATTGCCGCCGGCGAGGCGCAAATTGTGATTGGCACCCATGCGCTGTTTCAGCAAAGCGTCACTTTCGCCCGCCTCGGCCTGGTGGTGATGGACGAGCAGCATCGTTTCGGCGTCGGCCAGCGCCTTGCGTTGCGCGACAAGGGGCGCGCGGGCGGCGACATTCCGCACCAGTTAATCATGACGGCAACGCCCATTCCGCGCTCCCTGGCGATGACGTTTTACGCCGACCTGGATGTTTCCAGCATCGACCAAATGCCGCCCGGCCGCAAGCCGGTGGTGACGGTGGCCATGCCGGCCGGGCGCCGGGCCGAGGTGGTGGAGCGGGTGCGCGCCGCATGCGCCGAGGGGCGGCAGGCGTACTGGGTTTGCCCGCTGATTGACGAGTCGGAAAAGTTGGAGGCGCAGGCGGCGAAGGAAACCGCCGGGGCGCTCAGCGCGGCGCTGCCGGGCTTGCGGGTGGATTTGGTGCACGGCCGCATGGGCGGCGCCGACAAGGAAAAGGCCATGGACAAATTCCGCCGGGGCGCCACACAGTTGCTGGTGGCGACCACGGTGATTGAGGTGGGCGTGGACGTGCCCAACGCCGGGCTGATGATTATTGAAAACGCCGAGCGGCTGGGCTTGTCGCAGTTGCACCAGTTGCGCGGCCGGGTCGGGCGCGGCGGTGAAAACGTGCAGGCCGCATGCGTGCTGTTGTACCGCCCGCCCCTGGGCAGCGTGGCGCGCGCCAGAATTGACGTGCTGCGCAACAGCGGCGACGGTTTCAAGATCGCCGAGGAAGATTTGCGCCAGCGCGGCCCCGGCGAAGTGCTCGGCACCCGCCAGGCCGGCGCCGCCGCCATGCGCGTCGCCGACCTGGTGCGCGACCATGCGCTGGTGCCGGCGGTGGAGCGCGCCGGCCGCCAACTGCTCGCCGAACAACCGCAACTCGCGCAGGCACTCATGGCGCGCTGGGTCGGCGGCGGTGAACGCTACGGCGACGTGTGACGGTGATGGAAAAAGTTTTTGCCCGGGTTTTTCATTACGCGCGGCTGATGCGGGTGCACCGGCCGGTGGGTTCTTTGTTGCTGCTGTGGCCCACGTTGTGGGCCTTGTGGATTGCCGGTGACGGCGCGCCGCGTGCGCGGCACTTGTTTGTTTTTGTCGCCGGCGTTTTTGTCATGCGCGCCGCCGGTTGTGTTGCAAATGACATTGCCGACCGTGACATTGACCGCCATGTTGCACGCACCCGCGGGCGGCCCCTGGCGAACGGTGATGTCACGGTCAGGGAAGCCGCCGCGCTGCTGCTGGTGTTGTGCGCGGTTGCGCTTTTGCTGGTTGTGCAATTGAATTTGCTGACTTTGCTGCTGGCCGCCGCCGGGCTGGCGGTGGCCGCGGTGTATCCGCTGTGCAAACGGTTCACCCACCTGCCGCAGGCGGTGCTGGGCGCGGCGTTTTCGTGGGGCATTCCCATGGCTTTTGCCGCCGAGCGCGGCGCGGTGCCGGCGGTTGCGCTGTTGCTGGCGGCGGCAAATTTCTGCTGGGTCATGGCCTACGACACCATGTATGCCATGGCCGACCGTGAAGACGATTTGCGCATCGGCGTCAAGTCCACGGCGATTTTGTTCGGCGCGCGCGACCGCCTGCTGGTGGCCGCATTTCACACCGCCGCGCTGGCCTTGCTGGCCTTGCTCGGTGTGCAACTGCAGTTTCACGCCGGCTACTTCGCCGGCCTCACCCTCGCCGCCGCTTTTGCCGTTCACCAGATGAGCCGGTGCCGCCGCCGCGCGCCGCAGGATTGCGAGGCCGCCTTCACCAACAACGTGTGGTTCGGCGGCGCGGTGTTTTTCGGCGTGATGCTGGCGTATCTGGACTGAGTTGCCGGGCGGCTTAAACCTCACCGCCGCCGGCCCCGGCGGCGAGTGGCTTTGAAAAACGCATCTTGCGGTGCGGTATGCCGGCTTCCATGTATTCTTCGCCGACACATGTGAAACCGTGGCGGCGGTAAAAGTTAATGGCGTGGGTTTGCGCCGACAGCCACGGCGTTTGCGCCGGGTTTTGCGCGGCGATGGCCAGCAGGGCGCGCAGAATTTTGCCGCCGATGCCGCGGCCGCGCCACCGTTTGCGCACCGCCATGCGGCCGATTTGCCCGCCGGGCAGCAGGCGGCCGGTGGCGATGGGCGCGCCGTTTTCCCACGCCAGCACATGGCGGCAGCCGGCGTCCAGCCCGTCCCACTCCAGCGCCTCGGCGACGCCCTGCTCCTGCACAAAAACCTCGTGGCGCACCGCCTTGATGTGCGCGCAATCGTCCGGCCAGCGCGCCTCGCTGATGCGGATGGCGGCGTTCACTTTTCCGCCAGCGCCGCCAACGCGTGCATTTCCCCCGGCGTGTTCAAGTGCAGATGCAGCACCCGCCGGCCGCGCTCACGCAGGGCGCGGGCATCGGCAAAAGCCTGGGCGCGGTTGACATCGCCGAAGGTGAAGCCGGCATCGGGCACCGCCACATCCGCCGCCGGCTCGCCGCTCAGCACGACAAAAGCGCCGCCCGCGCCGCCGCCCTTGTGGAGTTGGCCGGTGGAGTGCAGGTAGCGCGGGCCGTCGCACACGGTGAAATAGCAGCCGTGGCGCGCCGCCCGCCGCCGCAAACCGTCGGCAAATTTTTGCAGTGCATCGTCCGGCGGGAGAAAGTTGAGCAGGGCAAGGTAACGGTCTTCCCCGGCGGCGGCGGTGAATGCCGCAATCTGCCCCGGCGAATCCGCCTCGCGCGGCGCGCCTTGGCCGAGCATCTCGCCGGTTAAAATTTTACTGCGCGCGACGTCGGGTTCGTTGAAGGGGTTAATTTTCATCACCGCCCCGGCGACGGCGACGGCGAATTGCCAGGTGAACAGTTCACCGCCGCCGCCCCCACCCTCGCGCCACACCGCCGGCATTGCATTTTTGCCGCCCGGCGCGCCGTTGCGGACCGCACAGCAGCCGGCGGCGGTGAGGGCGGGGCCGTCTTCCAGCAGCGGCAGCAGGCCTTTGCCGTCTTTCCCGGTGCTTTCGGCGACCAATTGCGCGATGTACGGGAAAAGTTTCTGCAGCGGCGGCGCGCGCTCCACGATTAATTTGTCGCAGCCGTTTTGCGCGCACACGCCGAGGGCGACGCCCAACTCCAGGCCGGGGTTGCGGCGGCGGACGCCGTCGGCGCGGCACTCATTCATCGCCGTACGCGCCTCCGCCAGCAACTTGTCCACGTCCATGCCCAGCAGCGCGGCGGGCAGCAGTCCCATCCAGGTCAACGGCGCAAACCGCCCGCCCACCGCCGATGGATTGAGAAAAATCCGGGCAAAGTTCGACGCAAGCGCGGTTTTGTGCAGCGCGCTGCCGGCATCGGTGATGGCGGCCAGCGCGGCCGGTTTTTGCGCGGCGAAGAACCGCAGCAGGCAGTCGGTCTCCAGCGTCGCGCCGGACTTGCCCGCCGCCACCACCAGCGCGCGCGACCAGTCCACCTCCTCGCGCACTGCGGCAACCACCTCCGGGCGGGTGGTGTCCACCACGCGCAAGTCCAGCCGGCCGTCACCCTCGCCGGCAAAAACCTGCGCCGCCACGCTGGAGCCGCCCATGCCGAGCCACACGCAGTGCGCGGCTGTTTTGCGCATCGCAGCGGCGAAGTCGCGCAACCCGGCAAGGCCGTCGCGCCACAGCGGCTCCATTTCCAGCCAGCCGAGACGGTTTTTAACCGCGCCGCCGTCACCCGGCCACAGCGATGCATCGCCGCTCCACAGGCGCGCCGCCCAGCGGCCGGCGGCGGCCGACTCCAGCGCGTCACGGTAGCGCCCGCTGAGGCCGCCGAGGCGCGGGTGGGTGCGCGGCATGCTATTCCCCGGCCAGTCGCGCGACCGCGTCCCACACTTGCGCCGCGCTGAGGTCGGCAGTGCGGCCGGAGTCGGCGCGCAGGTTGGCCACCCGCGCCCCGCACAAGCCGGCGCGCACCGGGCGGGTCGGGCCGAACAAACCCACGCACGGCGCGCCGAGGGCGGCGGCAAGGTGGCCGAGTCCGGTGTCTACCGAAACCACGGCGCGCGCGTTTTGCAGCAGGCGCGCCATGGCGGCCAGCCCCAGCCGGCGCGGCAGGGCGCTGGCATGGCGCTGGCCGGCGGCGATGGCGTGGGCGTTTTTTTGCTCCAGGGCATTGCCCCAGGGCAGGACGACGCGGCAGTTGTGCTCATCGGCCTTGGCCGCCAGTTGCCGCCAGCGCGCCTGCGGCCAGTGCTTGTCGCGCCAGGTGGTGGCGTGCAAAAAAACCACGGTGCCGCGCGGGTCGGTGATGGTCTCAGTGGCGGCGGGCGGCGGGGTGATGCCGAAGTCGGGCGCGCCGGCCGGCACGGGCCAGTCAAAAGCGGCGGCAAACAATTGGCGGGTGCGGGCGATGGCGTGCTGCTCCCGGTCCACCGCGATGCGTTTTTGGTAAAACAATGACGCCAGCCACTCGCGCGCCGAGCGGCGGTCGTAGCCGGCGCGCCCGCCCTGCGCCAGCGTGCTGACGATGCCGCTTTTAATTAAGCCCTGCGCGTCCAGCACCAGGTCGAAAGAACGGCCGCGCACGTCGCGTGCAAAGCCGGCGATTTCGGCGCGGCTGTGAAAAAAACCATCGCGGCGCCAGCGGCGGAGTGCAATGGGAATGACTTCCGCCACCGCGCCGTGCCAGGCGGCGAGCTCGGTGAAGTTTTCCTCCACCACCCAGGCAAAGCGCAACTGCGGCCGCAACCGCCGCGCGTCGCTGAGCGCCGGCAGGGTGTGCACCACGTCGCCGAGGGAGGAAAGTTTAACCAGCAGAACGTTCACGGCGATTCGGCGAGCGCGCGCACTTCCGCCATCACCTGCGGCGGGCGCAATTGGCGCATGCAGTTGAAGTGGCCGAGGGGGCAGGCGCGGCGGCGGCACGGGCTGCACGCGAGCGCCAGGTACAGGACGCTGTTCACCTCGCACAGCGGCGGCGCCACCGCCGGCGGCGTGGAACCGTACAGCGCAACCACCGGCCGGCCGACAGCGGCGGCGATGTGCAGCAGGCCGGAGTCGTTGCTGACCACCGCCACGGCGCGCGCCAGCAGGTCCACCACGTCCGGCAGCGAGGTTTTGCCGCACAGGTTCACCGTTGCGGCGTTGGCGGCGGCGGCGACTTCGGCGGCGACGGCTGCATCATTGGGCGAGCCGAGCAGCCAGACCTGGTAACCGTCTTCGGCGGCGAGGTCGGCAAGTGCGGCGAAGTGTTCGGCGGGCCAGCGGCGCGCTGCACCGTATTCGGCGCCCACACACAGAGCCACCGCCGGCGGGGAAAAATGCAGCCCATGATTCCGCGCCAGCGCATCGGCGTTGTCCGGGGAAGCGCTTAAACGCGGGCGGGGAGTTTGCACTTGCGACTCACCATCTGCACCAAGCGCGGCGTAACGGGCGGCGGTGTGCGGGGGATTGCGGCGGTCAAGACGGCGAATGTCGTTCAGTAAACCGTAACGTTGCTCGCCGAGGTAGCCGGTGCGGCGCGGGATGCGCGCAAAGAACGGCGCCAGCGCCGACTTGAACGAGTTCGGCAGGACGATTGCCTGCCGGTAGTCGCGCGCGCGCAGCCGCTTGCCCAGTTTGCGGCGCGCGCCAAGCGCCAGTTCACCGTGGCGCGCCGGCATGGGGATTGCCTCGGCCACCTCAGGCATGCGCGCAAGCAGCGGCAGCGACCACGCCGGCGCCAGCACGTCCACGGTGCAGCCGCGGCGGCGCAGCAGTTGAAACAGCGCGTTGGCCATCACCATGTCGCCGGCCCAGGCCGGGCCCACCACCAGCGCGCGGCGGCCGGTGTTCACGCAACCGGCGTGCGCCACTCGGGGTGGTCCGCAACCCGTCCGTTGACCAGGTCAAAATACCGCCGCTGAATTTGCTCGGTCACCGGCCCGCGCGCGCCGCCGCCGATGACGCGGCCGTCCAACTCGCGGA
>JAPPPZ010000045.1:13907-21401 GCA_028817275.1 Gammaproteobacteria bacterium | reverse complement strand
CGGCGAGTGGCGGTTCTGAGCGGCGACAGCAGCGCCAACATCGCCGCCCACCGCTGTGCCGGCGGCTCATTCTTCGGCAAGCCCGGGTTTTATTTGAACCCGGGCTTTCCGCCAGCCGCCGCCCACCCCCGCCGGCGGTGCTAAAATCACCCCCATGACCACCGCGCAGGAACTTCGCTCGGACATTCGGCGCATTGCGGCCGGGGCGCGGGGGCGGGAGCCGGCGGCGCCGTCGGAGGCGCGGCGGGAGGAGTTGCGCGGCGACATTCGGCGGTTGCTGGCGGCGCAGGATGCGGTGCTGGTGGCGCATTATTATGTGGACGGCGACATTCAGGATTTGGCCGACGAGACCGGCGGCTGCGTTTCCGATTCGCTGGAGATGGCGCGTTTCGGTGACGAGCATCCGGCGCGCACGGTGGTGGTGGCCGGGGTGCGTTTTATGGGCGAGACGGCGAAGATTTTGTCGCCGCACAAGCGCGTGCTGATGCCGGATTTGAGCGCCGAGTGTTCTTTGGACCTGGGCTGCCCGGCCGATGCATTTGCCGAGTTCTGCGACGCCCACCC
This sequence comes from Gammaproteobacteria bacterium, assembly GCA_028817275.1. Lineage (GTDB taxonomy): Bacteria > Pseudomonadota > Gammaproteobacteria > Arenicellales > Spongiicolonaceae > Spongiicolonus > Spongiicolonus versatilis. The sequence continues at coordinate 20,837 of JAPPPZ010000045.1, read as the reverse complement.
CGGCCGCACGGTGGTGGTCTACGCCAATACCAGCGCGGCGGTGAAGGCGCGCGCCGACTGGGTCGCCACCTCCTCCATCGCGCTGAAACTGGCGCGCCACTTGCACGCGCGCAGCGAGAAAATTTTGTGGGCGCCGGACAAATTCCTCGGCGATTACATCCAGCGCGAGAGCGGCGCCGATATTTTGTGCTGGGACGGCGCCTGCGTGGTGCATGAGGAATTCAAGGCCACCGCCCTGGCCGCGCTGCGCGGGCAGCATCCGGAAGCGCGCGTGCTGGTGCACCCGGAGGCGCCGGCCGGGGTCATCGCATTGGCCGATGTGGTGGGCTCCACCAGCCGCCTGCTGGCCGAGGTGCGCGAATCGGCGGCGCCGAAATTCATCGTCGCCACCGAGAAAGGCATCTTCCACCGCATGAAACAACTGGCCCCGCAGCGCCACATCATGCCCGCGCCCACCGCCGGTGACGGCGCCACCTGCGAAAGTTGCGCGCACTGCCCGTGGATGAAATTAAACGCGCTGGAAAACCTCGCCGCGGTCCTCGCCGCCGGGCGCAACGAAATTCAGGTGGAGGAATCCATCCGCCGCCGCGCCGAGCGCGCCATCCGCCGCATGGTGGAGTTCGGCAAACAAGCCGGCGTGGCCGGCGGTGCGGCATCCGGAGTCACCGTTTCCGGCGCCGGTACCGTCACTTCCGCACCCGCAGCCCCCGTTTCCGGACGCGCATGAACCGTTTTGCCGGCGCCGCCGGCCACCGCCACGGTGACGCCGGCCGCATCGGCGTTCTGCTGGCCAACCTCGGCACGCCGGATGCGCCCACGCCGTCTGCATTGCGCCGTTACCTGGCCGAGTTTTTGTCTGATCCGCGGGTGGTGGAGCGGCCGCGGTTGCCGTGGCTGCTGCTGCTGCACGGCGTCATCCTCAACCTGCGGCCGCGCAAGAGCGCGCATGCGTATCAAAAAATCTGGCGCGATGACGGCTCGCCGCTGCTGGTGATTGCCCGCCGCCAGCGCGATTTGATTGAGCAAAATTTGCGCGCGCGGTTCGGCGGCGCGGTCAGCGTCACCCTCGGCATGAACTACGGCGCGCCGTCCATCAACCATGCGCTGGCCGAATTGCGCGAGGCCGGCGCCCGCCGCCTGCTGGTGCTGCCGCTGTATCCGCAGTACGCCGGCGCCACCACCGGCTCGGTGTTTGACCATGTCGCCGCCGCCCTCGGCCGCTGGCGCTGGGTGCCGGAGTTGCGTTTTGTGAACGCCTACCATGACGAGCCGGCCTACATCGCCGCGGTGGCCGCCGCCATCCGCCGCCACCGGGCGCAAAACGGCGCCGCGCAAAAACTTCTGTTTTCGTTCCACGGCCTGCCGCAAAGCGCCCTCGCCGCCGGCGACCCGTACCATTGCCAGTGCCAAAAAACCGCGCGCTTGGTGGCCGAACAATTGCAACTTGCGGACCGGGAATGGCTGACGGTTTTTCAGTCGCGCTTCGGCCGTGAACCGTGGCTGCAGCCCTACGCCGACGAAACTTTGCAAAAACTCCCGGCCGCCGGCGTCACCAGCGTGGACCTCGCCTGCCCCGGTTTTTCCGCCGACTGCCTTGAGACACTGGAAGAAATTGCCATGCAAAACCGGGAACTTTTTCTTGCCGCCGGCGGCCGGGAATACCGCTACATCCCGTGCCTGAACCATGACGAAGAACACATTGCAATGCTGTGCGACTTAATCGCCCGCAACTTTGGCGACTGGCCGGCGCGCGCCGAAGCCGAAAACGCCGCCGCCGTTGAAGCCAAAAAATACGCCCTCGCCCTCGGCGCGCCGCGCTGAGAAATTTTTCCGCACAATCCCCGCTTTTCCCTTGAGGAGGGCGATTGGCAGATGAATATTTTTGAACCGGCTTCCTTCGCCGGCGGCGGGGGCGCGGCGGAGGGGATGGTGAAGTTTGCGCTGGCCGACAGCACGCGCAAGGTGTACGAACTCGGCTGGCGCAAATACCGGGAATTTTGCGCGCGGCACGGGCTGCAGCCGCTGGCCGGGTCGCGCCGGACGGTGGAGTGGTTTATCTGGGAGATGGCGAACCGCCCCAGCAGTTCCACCGGGCGCGCGCTGTCGCCGGTGAGCATTGGCGCATACTGCTGCGGCATCAGCAACGCCTACATGGAGGCCGGGCTGGCGCCGCCCATTGACCGCCGCTGGCTGAGGCGGTTTTTGCAGGGGCTGAACCGGCGGCGGGATTTTGCGCCGAAGCAGGCCTTTCCGCTGAGCGATCGCCACATCCTCGCCATGCTGCGCCTGTGCAGCGGCGGCAAAGGTTTGCGCGGGCGGCGCGATGCGGCGTTGATTGCGGTGTTTTTTGCCGCCGCGCTGCGGCGTTCCGAGTTGCTGGCCTTGAAGGTGCGCGATTTGCGTTTTGTGTATCCGCCGGAGGGCGATGCGCTGAATTTATTCCTGCACATCCGCCGCTCCAAAACCGGCCCCGGCCGGGTGCCGGTGCCGTGGGGGCGGCGCATTCTGCCGGTGATGCGGCTGCGCGCCTGGCTGGGGGCGGCGCGGCTGCGCGCGGAAGAATACGTGTTTCAATCGCTGGACGCCGCCGGCGCGCCCAGCGGCCTGCCCATGACGCGCTATGAATTGAGCCGCCTGGTGCGCGACTACGCCGGGCGCATCGGGCTGGACCCGGCGGCGGTGACGACGCGCTCGTTTCGCGTCGGGTTTGTTACGGTGGCGGTGGTGAACGGCGCCTCCATTTTTAAGATCATGGAGGTGACGCGCCACCGCAACCCGTCCACGGTGATGGAATACGTGCGCCAGGTGGGCGCTTTCCGCAACCACGCCGGCGGCGGGTTTTTGTAGCCGCGCGCCGGGCTGTGCTATGATTTGCCCCATGAGCCGCACCGCCTCCGCCCTCACCCCCGCCCTCGCCGCGGCCCTGGTTTTGGCGTCCGCCCCGGCGCGCGCCGCCTGGGATTTAAACCTGCCGCCGCCGGTGACGCCGCTGGCCGCGCAGATTCTGGATTTGCACAACCTGATTCTGTGGATTTGCGTGGTGATTTTTATCGGCGTGTTCGGGGTGATGTTTTACTCCACATATGCGCACCGCAAAAGCCGCGGCTACCGGGCGGCGCAGTTTTCGCACAACACGCGGCTGGAGATTCTGTGGTCGGTGATACCGGCGGTGATTTTGGTGGTGATGGCGGTGCCGTCCACGGTCACTTTAATTGAGATGGAGGACACCACGCGCTCCGACCTCAGCGTCAAAATCACCGGCTACCAGTGGTTCTGGGAATACGAATACATGGACAGCGGCTACAGTTTTTACAGCCGCCTGTCCACGCCGCGCGAGCAAATTGAAAACCGCGCGGCCAAGGGTGAGCATTACCTGCTGGAAGTGGACAATGAACTGGTGCTGCCGGTGGGCAAAAAAGTGCGCTTTGTGCTCACCGCCAACGACGTGATCCACGCCTGGTGGGTGCCCAAACTCGGCATCAAAAAAGACGCCATCCCCGGCTATGTCAGCGAGATGTGGGCGGTCATTGAGAAAGAGGGCGTATACCGCGGCCAATGCGCCGAGTTGTGCGGCAAGGACCACGGCTTCATGCCCATCGTGGTGCGCGCCGTTTCCGCGGCCGAGTTTGAGGCCTGGCTCGGCGAGCGCGCCGCTTCCGCCGCCGGCGCCGCCGAAACCGTCACTGAAACCGTCACCATCCACCCCGGCGCCGCCGTTTCCGACGTTGACTCCACCGTCACCGTCGGCGGCTGAGCCGGCAGCGGAGTAAACCCCACCATGGCAAGCATCGACACCACCGTTTCCCACGACAACCACGGCGACCACGCGCAGCCCTACGGCATCATGCGCTGGCTGACCACCACCAACCACAAGGACATCGGCACCATGTACCTGGTGTTCGCGCTGCTCATGCTGCTGGTCGGCGGCCTGATGGCGCTGCTGATCCGCGCCGAGTTGTTTGAGCCGGGGCTGCAGGTGCTGGACCCGGCGCGCTTCAACCAGATGACCACGTTGCATGCGCTGGTCATGATTTTCGGCGCGGTGATGCCGGGCTTTGTGGGGTTTGCCAACTGGCAGGTGCCGCTGATGATTGGCGCGCCGGACATGGCGCTGCCGCGCCTTAACAATTTCAGTTTCTGGATTCTGCCCTTCGCTTTCACCCTGCTGCTCGGCTCGCTGCTCACCGCCGACGGCGGCCCGGCCAGCGGATGGACGCTCTACGCCCCGCTGTCGGTGCAGGGCGGCATGGGCGTGGACATGACCATCTTCGCCATCCACATGATGGGCGTGTCGTCCATCCTCGGCGCCATCAACATCATCGTCACCATTTTCAACCTGCGCGCGCCGGGCATGACGCTGATGAAGATGCCGCTGTTTGTGTGGACCTGGCTGATTACCGCTTTCCTGCTCATCGCCGTGATGCCGGTGCTGGCCGGCGCCGTCACCATGCTGCTCACCGACCGCCACTTCGGCACCGCCTTTTTCGATCCCGGCGGCGGCGGCGACCCGGTGATGTTCCAGCACATCTTCTGGTTCTTCGGCCATCCCGAGGTGTACATCATGATTCTGCCGGCCTTCGGCATCATCTCGCAAATCATCCCCACTTTCGCGCGCAAGCCGCTGTTCGGCTACGACTCCATGGTCTTCGCCACCGCGGCCATCGCCTTCCTGTCTTTTGCGGTGTGGGCGCACCACATGTTCACCGTCGGCATGCCGCTGGCCGGCGAGTTGTATTTCATGTACGCGACCATGCTCATCGCGGTGCCCACCGGGGTCAAGATATTCAACTGGGTGGCCACCATGTGGCGCGGCGCCATGACGTTTGAGACGCCCATGCTGTTTGCGGTGTCGGTGGTGTTTTTGTTCACCATCGGCGGCCTGAGCGGGCTGATGCTGGCCATCGTGCCGGCCGACTTCCAGTACCACGACACCTACTTCGTGGTCGCGCACTTCCACTACGTGCTGTTCTCCGGCGCGGTGATGGCGATGATGGGCGGCGCCTACTACTGGCTGCCGAAGTGGACCGGCCACCGCTACAACGAAACCCTGGGCAAGTGGCACTTCTGGCTGACCGCGGTGTTCTTCAACATCACTTTCTTCCCGCAGCACTTCCTCGGCCTCGCCGGCATGCCGCGCCGCATCCCCGACTACGCGCTGCAGTTCACCGAGTTCAACATGGTGTCCACCATCGGCGCCTTCGGCCTCGGCATCGCCCAACTGCTGTTCGTCTACATCGTCGTCCGCTGCATCATCGGCGGTGAGCGCGCCGACGCCCGGGTGTGGGAGGGCGCCGAGGGCCTGGAGTGGACGCTGCCCTCGCCGCCGCCGGCGCACACCTTCACCACGCCGCCGAAAATCGCCTGAGCCTTTTGCCGTGTCCACCGCGCAAACTCCCGCAACCGCCGCGCGCAGCCGCAACCGCCGCCTGGCCCTGGTGCTTGCGGCGGTGGCGGCCGGGTTTTTTGTGCTCGGTTTGTTTGCCGTGCAATGAGCGCGCGCGCCAACAAAGCCCTCACCGCCAAACTCGCCGTGGTGGTGGTCGCCATGTTCGGCTTCGGCTACCTGCTGGTGCCGCTGTATGACTTGTTCTGTGAAATCACCGGCGTCGGCGGCCGCACCGGCACCGTCACCGAGTCCACCGCCGCCCTTGCCAAAGCCGATGTCAGCCGCGACGTCACGGTGGAGTTCACCGCCGCCACCGCCCCCGGCCTGCCGTGGGAGTTCCATCCGCTGCAGCGCAAGGTGACGGTCCACCCCGGCGCCGTCACCGAGGTGTTTTATCTGGCGCGCAGCAAATCCCGCCGCGCCACCGCCGGCCAGGCGGTGCCCAGCGTGGCGCCGTTTGACGCCTCGCGGCACTTCAAAAAAATCGAATGCTTCTGCTTCACCAGCCAGCAACTCGCCCCCTTTGAGGAGCGCAGGATGGCGGTGCGCTTTGTAGTGGACCGTGAACTGCCGCCGGCGGTGCACACCGTCACCCTGTCGTATATGTTTTACAATGTGGACGCCGCCGCCGCCGCCGACTCAACCGCAACCGCGGCCGCCACCGGAGAAAAAACATGAGTGCCGCCGGCCACTATTACGTCCCGCACTCCAGCCACTGGCCCATTGTCGCCACCCTCGGCCTGTTCAGCATGGGCCTCGGCTTCGCCATGACGTTGCACCACCTGGCCGCCGGACCGTGGCTGATGGGCGCGGCCGGCGGCGTTTTGATTTTCATGATGTTCGGCTGGTTCGGCGCCGTCATCGGCGAGAGCGAGGGCGGGCGCTACAACCGCGACGTGGACATGTCGTTCCGCATGTGCATGGGCTGGTTTATCTTTTCCGAGGTGATGTTCTTCGGCGCCTTCTTCGGCGCGCTGTTTTACGCGCGCGCCCTGGCCGTGCCGTGGCTGGCCGACAACGATCTGCTGTGGTTCGGCTACGAGGGCGGCTGGCCCACCGCCGGCCCCGGCGGCGAACAATTCATTGGCGCCGACCGCGCCGACGTCGCCCCCGGCCAGTTCTCCACCATCGGCGCCTGGGGCATTCCGGTGCTGAATACCGCGCTGCTGCTGGCCTCCAGCGTCACCGTCACCATCGCCCACTGGGCGCTGCAAAACAACCAGCGCGGCAAACTGCTGTTCTGGCTGGCCGTCACGGTGCTGCTCGGCGCGCTGTTTCTGTTCTACCAGGCGGTCGAATACATCCACGCCTACTCCGAGTTGGGCCTCACCCTCGGCACCGGCGTCTACGGCGCCACTTTCTTCATGCTCACCGGCTTCCACGGCCTGCACGTCACCATCGGCGCCATCATCCTGTTCATCATCTGGCTGCGCTGCCTGCGCGGCCACTTCAAACCCGACCACCACTTCGCCTTTGAGGCCGGCGCCTGGTACTGGCACTTCGTGGACACCGTGTGGGTGGGGCTGTTTATTTTTGTGTATGTG
>JAPPPZ010000045.1:0-13362 GCA_028817275.1 Gammaproteobacteria bacterium | reverse complement strand
CCAATCCGCCACGTCAGCGCCCGCACCGTCCGCGTCCCCCGCCCGCGGTCGCGCAGCAGGAAAACCATGCCCAGGCCGAGGGAGGCGAGCATGGCGATGAGAAACAGGACGATGGTGGCGGTGACAAGCATGGGCCGGCCGGCGCAGTATAACGCGATGAGCAATGCCGCAAAAATCCTCCCCCCCGTCGCCGCCGTTGCGCTGAGCGCGTTGTTTCTGGCGCTTGCTTTCTGGCAACTGGAGCGGGCGCGGGGCAAGGAGGAGTTGCTGCAACTGTACGCCGAGCGCGCCGCGCGGGCGCCGCTGGAGTTGGGCGCGGCGGCGCTCGGCGCCGGGGCGGTGAAGTTTGCGCCGGTGACGGTGCGCGGGCGGTTTGAGCCGGGGCTGCAGTTCATGGCGGACAACGTGGTGGTGGGCGGCCGCGCCGGGGTGGAGGTGGTGACGCCGTTCAAGCCGGAGCGCGGCGAGGTGCGGGTGCTGGTGAACCGCGGCTGGCTGGCGTGGACCCACCGCGCGCAACTGCCATCGGCGCCGGCGCCGGGCGGAGTGTTGACTTTGCACGGCCGGGCGGAAGTGCCGTCCACCGGCCGTTTGCGGCTGGGCGGTGACGATCCGCCGCCGCCGGGGCCGTGGGCGGAATTGGATGTGCAGCAATTCGCCGCGCTGGCGCCATACCCGGTGCAGCCGTTTGTGTTGCGCCTGGCTGAGGGCGCGCCGGCCAATGGCCTGTTGCGGCGCATGCCGCGGCCGGATGACTCGTGGGTGCACCGCCACCGCGCTTACGCCCTGCAATGGTTTGCGCTGGCGGCGGCGTTGTGGGTGGGGTGCGCGCTGTGGTGGTGGCGGCACCGGCGGCGGTGAACACGGTCAACAAATTCAAAGGCCGCGCGCAGTTGCTGCTGCTGGCGGCGCTGTTCGCCGCGCCGCTGGTGGCGGTGTATTGGTGGACGCCGGGCGGCAGCGTCAACCACGGCGCGCTGATTGAACCGCCGGCGCCGCTGCCGGCGTTGACGCTGTACACTTTGGAGGGCGCGCCGCGCCCGCTGGCGGAGGTGCGCGGCAAGTGGACGTTGGTGCTGGTGCAGCGCGGGCCTTGCGCCGAAGTTTGCCGGCGCAATTTGTATAATGCGCGCCAGGTGCGCCTCGCCCAGGGGCGCAACGCGCGGCGGGTGCGGGTTTTGCTGCTGGCGGCGGGTGCGGACAGCGTGCCGCCGGCGGAGGTGATGCGTGAACATCCCCAAACCGAGGTGTGGACGGCGGACGCGCCGGCCATGGCGCAATTGGCGCCGCTGTTTTCGCCGCGCGGCGACGTCTACCTGGTGGACCCGCTGGGCAACCTGATGATGCAGTTTGATTCCGCAATGAACCCGAGTTTGATGCGCAAAGATCTGGCGCGGCTGCTGCGGGTGTCATCGGCGGGGTGACGAAAATGGTGGACGCGAGTCCGAAAATGGCGGATGCGGGTGCGGAAACGGTGAACGCGGCTCCTGCAACGCCGCTGCGGCCGGCCGAAGTGGCGCGGCAGTATTACGAACTGACCAAGCCGCGGGTGGTGGCGCTCATCATGTTCACCGCGGTGGCCGGCATGTTTCTGTCGCTGCCGGGCATGCCGCCGCTGCCGCTGCTGCTGTTCGCCACCCTCGGCATCGGCATGGCCGCGGCTTCGGGCGCGGCCATGAACCACCTGCTGGACGCCGATGCCGACTCGGTGATGGCGCGCACCCGCCTGCGCCCGCTGCCGGCCGGCGCCATCAACCCGCGCCGCGCTTTCGCTTTCTCGGTGCTGCTTGGCGCGCTGTCCATGGCGGTGCTGTTCACGCTGGTGAACGCACTGACCGCGCTGCTGGCGTTTTTGTCGCTGATTGGCTACGCGCTGGTGTACACCGTCTACCTCAAACACGCCACGCCGCAAAACATCGTCATCGGCGGCGCCGCCGGGGCCGCGCCGCCGCTGCTGGGCTGGTGCGCGATGACCGGCGGCCTCACCGCCGATGCGCTGCTGCTGTTCCTGATTATTTTCTGCTGGACGCCGCCGCACTTCTGGGCGCTGGCGCTGTACCGCAGCGAGGAATATTCGCGCGCCGGCATTCCCATGCTGCCGGTGACCCATGGCGCGCGGCATACGCGGCTGCAGATTCTTTTGTACACCGTTCTGCTCAGCGCGGTGGCGCTGATGCCGTTTGCCACGCGCTTTGCCGGCTGGGTTTACCTGGCCGGCGCGCTGCTGTTGAACGGCGTTTTTCTGCTCCACGCCTGGCGCCTTTACCGGCGCTACAGCGACCGCCGCGCCCACCGTGCTTTCGTCTACTCCATCCAATACCTGGCGATGCTGTTCACGGTGATGCTGGTGGACCATTACCGCGCCGCGCTGGACTCGCTGCTGGCGCGGCTGCTGGGCTGACGGCGGCGGTGAAGGTCACCGCCCCCGCCGCCGAGCGCAACAAGGCGCCCATACTTTCCATGCTGCGGCGCGCGCTGCCGGCGGCCGGCACGGTGCTGGAAGTGGCCGGCGGCAGCGGCCAGCACGCCGCCTTCTTCGCCGAACATCTGCCGCATCTCACCTGGCAGGCGAGCGAACAGCCCGGCGAACTCGCCAGCCTGCAGGCGTGGCGCGAGGAGTGCGGCGCGCCCAACCTGCCGCCGCCGCTGGCGCTGGACATCAACCAAAATCCATGGCCGGTGGACCGGGCGGACGCCGTGGTGTGCATCAACGCGGTGCACATCATCCCCTGGCCGGCGGTGCAAAACCTGGTGCGCAACGGCGCCAGGCTGCTCGCCCCCGGCGCGGTGTTTTTTCTCTACGGCCCGTTCCGTTACCGCAACCGCGTGCTTGAACCAAGCAACGAATCTTTCGACACATGGCTGCGCCGGCGCGACCCCCGAAGCGGCCTGCGCGAGTTGGAGTCGGTGGACGCGCTGATGGAGGAAAACGGCTTGTGCCTTGCGGCGGACGAAGCAATGCCGGCCAGCAACCGTTCGGTTTGGTGGCGGAAAATATGAGGAAACACCGGCTTGCAAAATGCCGGCGGGATGTGGAATGATTCTCCCCATAACAAACACCGGGGAAAAAAATGAAAAAAGACGCATTAGATAAAAACATCGCGGCCTACGAGGCGCAGTTGAAAAAGTTAGAAGAGCACCACATGGGCAAGTGGGTGGTGTTTCACGATTGCGTTTTGGTGGACGCTTTCGACACTTTGGACAACGCCGCCAATGAGGCCGTACGCCGTTTCGGGCGCGGCCCTTATTTAATTCGCAAAGTGGGCGAGCCGCCGGCTCGTTTTCTCCCCCGCCCAGTTCCCTGCCAACCCGTGGATGATATCCGAATCACAATCAAGCAAATTTTTCAATCCTGCCAAAAGTTAACTCAACTAACAGGCAGACCATTCAGTCCTGATGGTCACTTGGTCGGGAGCTTCGGAGAAGTCATTGCGCGCGACTTGTTAAACCTCACGCTGATGTCCCCATCCAACGATGGATACGACGCGATCGACAAGCAGGAACGCCGCGTCGAAATTAAGGCGACGACCCGCGGCTCCATTGCCTTGTCCGCTTCCGGTACAAGAGCCCGGCGCCTTGTCGTGGTCCATATTGGCGACGACGGTGATGCTGAGATTGCCTACGACGGTCCCGCCGCGCCCGCTTGGGATGCGGCTGGAAAACCGCAGAAAAATGGCCAGCGTTCTGTCAGTCTCTCGAAACTGAAAAAATTGGCCGACTTGGACGGAGCGATTGCTTTGGCAACCGCCTCAGCGCAACCGCGCCACCGCCTCCCTTAAACTGCCGCACCCCATGGCGCGCACTTTTTTTTGCAGGCCGCGGACAATGGCCGCGGCCAGTCCCGGGCCGTGGTAGATGAGCGCCGTGTACAATTGCAGCAGGTCGGCGCCGGCGCGGAGTTTTTCCCAGGCGTCATCGGCGTTGCTGATGCCGCCGGCGCCGATGATGGGGATGCGGCCCTGGAGGCGGGCGTGGAACTTGGCGATGACCGCGGTGGACAACCCGCCGAGGGGCGCGCCGCTGAGGCCGCCGGCTTCGGCGGCGTGGCGGTGGCCGGCGACTTGGTCCCGGCGCACGGTGGTGTTGGCCGCAATCACCGCGTCCACCGGGTGGTCGGACAGGACTTCGGTGACGGCGGCGATGTCGCCATCGCTCAAATCCGGCGAAACTTTAAGTGCAATGGGCGGCGGCTTGTCCAGCGATTTTCTTTTTTCCATGAGCGCGGCAAGCAGAGTCGCAAGCGCGCCGGCGCCGTGCAAATCCCTGAGGCGCGGCGTGTTGGGCGAGGAGATGTTGACCGCGACATAATCGGCAACGCCGGCGGCCGCGCCGAGGCCATGCACATAATCCTGCACCGCGCCGGCCATGGGCGTGGCCGCGTTTTTGCCGAGGTTCACCCCGACCACCACCGCGCTGCGCCGCCGCCGGAGATGCCGCAGCACGGCGCCGGCGCCGGCGCTGTTGAAGCCCATGCGGTTGATGAGCGCGCCGGCCTCGGGCAGGCGGAACAAGCGCGGCCGCGGGTTGCCCGGTTGCGGCAGCGGCGTGACGGTGCCGACCTCCACAAAGCCGAAGCCGAGCGCGGCGAAAGCATCCACCGCCACCGCGTCCTTGTCCAGCCCGGCGGCAAGGCCGAGGGGATTCGGGAAACATAAACCCATCGCGCGCACCGTCATGTCGCAGCCGCCTTCACCCTCACCCTCACCCTCACCTGCCGCAAGCCGCGCCAAACTGTTGCAGAGCATTGGTGAACGCACGGCCAGTGCAAGCGCGCGCAAAATAATCCGGTGGCTGCGCTCCGCCTCGGGCAGGAACAGCAGCGGGCGGAGGGCGGAATAAAAACTCACGGGCGGCGCGCAATATCCGCCGCCATGCCGGTGTAACTGTGCGGCGCGAGTTGCAGCAGGCGCTGCTTGTCCCGCCCGGGGATTTTCAAACCGCGCACGAAACCGCGCAACTCTTCTAGAGTGAGTTCACTTTTGCCCCGGGTGAGTTCCTTGAGTTGCTCGTAGGAGTCGCGGATGCCGTGCAGGCGCATCACCGTTTGCACCGCCTCGGCCAGCACCTGCGGGTTGTGTTCAAGGTCGCGGGCGAGGGCTTTGCGGTCGACGGTGAGTTTGCCGAGTCCGTTGGCGGCGGCGGCGGCGGCCAGCAGGGTGTGGGCGAACACCAGGCCGAGGTTGCGGATGACGGTGGAGTTGCTTAAGTCGCGCTGCCAGCGGCTCAGCGGAAGTTGCGCGGCCAGGTGCTGTGCCAGGGCGTTGGCGATGCCGATGTTGCCTTCGGAGTTTTCAAAGTCAATGGGGTTGATTTTGTGCGGCATGGTGGATGAGCCGACTTCGTTTTTGCCGGCGCGCTGGCCGAAGTAGCCGAGGGCGATGTAGCCCCACAAGTCGCGGTTCATGTCCAGCAGCGCGCTGTTGAAGCGGCACATGGCGTGCAGCAGGGCGGCGATGTCGTCGTTGGGCGCGACCTGGGTGGTGCAGTCGTGGTGCGCAAGGCCGAGGGAGGCGACCAGTTCGGCGCTGAGCGCGCGCCAGTCCACCGCCGGGCAGGCTATGATGTGGGCGTTGTAGTTGCCGGTGGCGCCGTTGATTTTGCCGCCCAGTTGCACGCCGGTGATTTGCCGCGCAAGGTTTTTGCAGCGCGCGGCGAACACGCGAAACTCCTTGCCGACGGTGGTGGGTGAGGCCGCCTGGCCGTGGGTGCGGGCCAGCATCGGCAGTTCGGCCCAGTGGCCGGCATGCCGCTCCAGTTGCGCGCTCAGCCGGTCCAGGGCCGGCAGCAGAACCTGCGCCAGGCCGTCGCGCAGCATCAGCGCGCAGGCGAGGTTGTTGATGTCTTCCGAGGTGCAGGCGAAATGCACAAACTCCCGCGCCGGGGCGAGGCCGGGGCCGGCGTCCAGCCGCTCCTTGAGAAAATATTCCACCGCCTTCACATCGTGGCGGGTTTGCGATTCAATTTTTTTAATGGTGCGCGCGTCGGCCGGGGAAAAATTTGCGGCAATGTTATCCAGAAAAATATTCTGCTCTTCGCTGAGGGCCGGCAGTTGCGGGATTTGCGCGCAGGCGGCGAGCGCTTTGAACCAGCGCACTTCCACCGCAACGCGGCGGCGCATGAGGCCGAACTCGCTGAAGATGCCGCGCAGGATTTGTGTTTTGCCGGCATAGCGCCCGTCGGCCGGCGACAGCGCGGTGAGTTCACTGAGGGGCGCGCGGTCCGGTGTTTCGCTGGCGGATTTTGCGCGGGCTGGCATGGCGAAAACAGGTTCGGCGGCGATGGTATCATAACCGGCCGCGCGGCGTTTTTTGATGACCGACTCGCAAGCCCAAATCATCCGCATGTTCCGCGACGGCGGCGGCAGCCGCCCCGAGGTCGCGCTGGTGCGCACCGCCGGCGGCGAGGCGGTGCGCAAAGACTTCAACCGCTGCAGCCGCTGGTTTGCATTGTTTCTCGGCCCGCTTCTTGCGCGCCGCGAAAGTGCGGCATTGCGCAGGCTGCGCGGTCTGGAAGGCGTTCCGGAATTGGTCCAGGGCGGCGGGCGGCGGGTGGTTCTGATGCGGCATGTGGACGGCAAGCCGCCGCTGGTGGCGCGCGGGCGCCGCGAGTGGGAGGAATTTTTCCGCCGTCTGGAGGCGCTGATTGCCGGCATGCACCGGCGCGGCGTCGCCCACGGCGATTTGCGCAACCCCAATAACATTCTGGTGGACGCCGCCGGCAATCCTTTTCTGGTGGACTTCGTCACCAGTTACACGCTGCGCTCGCGGCGTAATTTTTTTTCGTCCTGGGTGTTCAGAAAAATGTCGCAGGTGGACCGCAGCGCAGTGGTCAAACTGAAACTGTGGAAGTTGCCGGGCAGCGTCGGCGCCGAGGAAATCCGCAAATCGGAACAGCATCCGCTGCTGGAAAAAAGCGTCCGCTTTGCGGCGCGGGTGGCGCGGGTTTTATAAAACTACCGCGCGCCGCCAATCACGCCGCCGCCGAGGCAAACTTCGCCGTCGTAAAACACCATGGACTGCCCCGGCGTCACCGCCCGCTGCGGCGCGTTGAAGTGCACCCGGCAGGCGCCGCCGTCCACCACAACCCGGCACGCGGCCGCGGCCTGGCGGTAACGGTGCTGGGCGCGGCAGTGGAACGCGCCCCCGCCATCCACCGCCGGGGCGCCGCCAATCCAGCGCACATCGTCCACCGTCGCGCATGTGGAAAAAAGTGCCGGGTGGTCATGGCCCTGCACCAGGGCGATGGTGTTGTCGGCGGTGTTTTTGCGCGCCACATACCACGCCGCGCCGGCGCCGCCGATGCCAAGGCCGTGGCGCTGGCCGAGGGTGTAAAACATCAGGCCGGCGTGCTCGCCGAGCGCCGCGCCGTCGTCCAGTGAGACAAAATCACCCGGGCGCGGCGGCAGGTAGCGGGCAAGAAAAGCGCGGAAGTTTTTCTCGCCGATGAAGCAGATGCCGGTGCTGTCCTTTTTGTCGTGGGTGCGGAAGTTTTGCTTGCGCGCGATGGCGCGCACTTCGCCTTTGCTCAGGCCGCCGAGGGGAAACACGGTGCGCGCAAGGGCGCCGGGGTGGACGGCGTGGAGAAAATAACTCTGGTCCTTGGCGCGGTCGGCGCCGCGCAGCAGTTGCATGCCGCGGCCGTTGCCGCAGCGGCGCGCGTAGTGGCCGGTGGCGATGCGGCCGGCGCCGAGTGCTTCGGCGCGCAGCAGAAACTGGTGAAATTTAATTTCGCGGTTGCACAAAATGTCCGGGTTCGGCGTGCGCCCGGCCTCGCACTCGCGCAAAAATTCGCGGAATACGCGCTCCCAGTATTCATGGGCAAAGTTGACGGTGCGGAATTCAATGCCGAGTTTGCGGCACACCGACTCGGCGTCCTCGCGGTCGCGCGCCGCGGCGCAGTGGGTCTCGCTGTCGTCCTCCTCCCAGTTTTTCATGAACAGGCCGCAGACCTCAAAGCCCTGTTCCACCAGCAGGTGCGCCGCCACCGAAGAGTCCACGCCGCCGGACATGGCGGCGATGATTTTTTCGCCGTTCATGGGCGCAACGCTACCACATCCGCGCTTGTGGTATCCTTTGCCGCCAGGCGCAAACTTTAAACCGAGGCGCGCGATTCCCATGGGCGATCAAAAGCACACTGTAAACGTAAACGCAGATCCCGGCGTCACCGACGTCGACCCGGCGGAAACCACCGAGTGGCTGGCGGCGCTGGATTCCGTTCTGCAGCGCGAGGGCCGTGAGCGCGCGCATTTTCTTCTGGAGACGTTGATCGACAAGGCGCGGCGCTCCGGCGCATATGTGCCGTTCAGCCCCAACACCGCCTACCTCAACACCATCCCGCCGGCCCTGGAGGAGCGCAGCCCCGGCGACGCCGCGCTGGAGCAGCGCATTCGCTCGCTGATTCGGTGGAACGCGCTGGCCATGGTGGTGCGCGCCAACCGCCGCTCGTCGGAACTCGGCGGCCACATTGCAAGTTTCGCCTCCTCGGCCACGCTGTACGACGTCGGCTTCAACCATTTCTGGCGCGCGCCGTCGGAAAACCACGGCGGTGATTTAATTTTTGTGCAGGGCCACTCGGCCCCCGGCATTTACGCGCGCGCTTTTCTTGAGGGGCGCCTGTCGGCCGAGGATCTGGAAAGCTTCCGCCGCGAGGCCGGCGGCGGCGGCCTGTCCTCCTACCCGCACCCGTGGCTGATGCCGAAGTTCTGGCAGTTCCCCACCGTGTCCATGGGCCTCGGCCCGATCATGGCGATCTACCAGGCGCGCTTCATGCGCTACATGCACCACCGCGGCCTCATCGACGGCGGCGACCGCAAGGTGTGGTGCTTCGTGGGTGACGGCGAAACCGACGAGCCGGAGTCGCTGGGCGCGCTGTCCCTGGCCGGGCGCGAAAAACTGGACAACCTGATTTTTGTGGTGAACTGCAACCTGCAGCGCCTGGACGGCCCGGTGCGCGGCAACGGAAAAATTATTCAGGAGCTGGAGGGCGAGTTTCGCGGCGCCGGCTGGAGCGTGATTAAAGTGCTGTGGGGCTCCTACTGGGACCCGCTGATTGCGCGCGATGTGGGCGGCCTGCTGCGCGCGCGCATGGAGGAGGCGGTGGACGGCGAATACCAGGCGTTCAAGGCCAAGGGCGGCGCCTACACGCGGGAGAATTTTTTCGGCAAGTATCCGCAACTCAAGGAGATGGTCTCCCACCTGAGCGACGACGACATCTGGCGGCTGAACCGCGGCGGCCACGATCCGCACAAAGTGTACGCCGCATATGCCGCCGCGGTGGCGGACCGCGGCCAGCCGACCGTGATTCTCGCAAAGACGGTCAAAGGCTACGGCATGGGCGAGGCCGGCGAGGGCCAGAACATCACCCACCAGCAGAAAAAAATGGGCGAGGACGCGCTGCGCGCTTTTCGCGACCGTTTCAACATTCCCATTTCCGACGACGAGATTGACCAGGCGCCGTTCTACCGCCCGCCGGACGACAGCCCGGAGATGCAGTACATGAAAGAGCGCCGCCGCGCCCTTGGCGGCTATCTGCCGGTGCGCCGCACCGATGCCGGCGCGCTGGAGACGCCGCCGCTGTCGCTGTTTGAGGCGCAACTGAAAAGCAGCGGCGAGCGGCAGGTGTCCACCACTATGGCCCTGGTGCGCATCATGAACGCGCTGTGCCGCGACAAGAACATTGGCACATATGTGGTGCCGGTGGTGCCCGACGAGTCGCGCACTTTCGGCATGGAGGGCATGTTCCGCCAGTTGGGCATTTACTCGCCCACCGGCCAGTTGTACGAGCCCGAGGACTCCGACCAACTGATGTACTACCGCGAGGACAAGAAAGGCCAGGTGCTGCAGGAGGGCATCAACGAAGCCGGCGCGTTCTGCTCGTGGATGGCGGCCGGCACCTCGTACAGCAACCACAACCGCAACATGATTCCGTTTTACATTTTTTATTCCATGTTCGGTTTTCAGCGCATCGGCGACCTGGCATGGGCCGCCGGCGACATGCAAGCGCGCGGCTTTCTCATCGGCGGCACCGCCGGCCGCACCACCCTCGCCGGCGAGGGTTTGCAGCACCAGGACGGCCACAGCCACGTCATCGCCGCCACCATTCCCAACTGCATCAGTTACGACCCGGCCTACGCCTACGAACTGGCGGTGATTATTCACGACGGCCTGCGCCGCATGTTCGGCGAGCGCGAAAACATCTACTACTACATCACCACCATGAACGAAAACTACCCGCACCCGGCCATGCCCGAGGGCAGCGAAGAGGGAATTCTGCGCGGCATGTATTTGCTGCGCGAGGGCCGGGGCGGCGGCCGCGCCACCGTGCAACTCCTCGGCAGCGGCGCCATCCTGCGCGAGGTGGAGGCGGCGGCCGAATTGCTGCGCAGCGACTTTGAGGTGAACGCCGATGTGTGGAGCGTGACCAGTTTCAACCAACTCAGCCGCGACGGCAACGACGCCGCGCGCCACAACCTGCTGCACCCGGCCGAGCCGCCGCGCAAAAGTTACGTGGAACAGTGCCTCGGCGGCCGCAGCGGCCCGGTGGTCGCCGCCACCGACTATGTGCGCGCCTACGCCGGGCAAATCCGCGAGTTTGTTCCCGGCCGCTATGCGGTGCTCGGCACCGACGGCTTCGGCCGCAGCGACACCCGCGCCGAGTTGCGCAAGTTTTTTGAAGTCAACCGCCACTACATCGCGGTCGCCGCGCTCAAGGCGCTGGCCGACGAAGGGCTGGTCGCGGCCGATGCCGCCGCCGATGCCGTCGCCCGCTACGCCATTGATGCCGGCAGGCCCAGCCCCGGGTCGCTCTGAATGGCCGCGCCGGTGGAAGTCACGGTTCCCGACATCGGCGACTTCAGTGACGTGGAAGTCATTGAGTTGCTGGTCAAGGCCGGCGACGTTGTCGCGCCCGAGGATCCGCTCATCGGCTTGGAAAGCGACAAGGCGACCATGGAAGTGCCGGCGCCGGCCGCCGGCACGGTGCGCGAACTCAAGGTCGCCGTCGGCGACCGGGTTTCCGAGGGCGCGCTGATTCTGCTGCTGGAGCCGGCCGCTGAATCACCGTCATCGGAGTCGGTACCGCCATCTTCGGAGTCCGCACCGTCATCTTCAGAGCCCAAACCGTCACCTCCGGAGTCGCCCCCACCGTCCACGGAGTCCAAACCGCCGCCGGCACCGTCGGCACCGTCACCCGCGCCGCCGCCGTCACCGCCGTCACCGTCGGCGCCGCATGCCAGCCCGGGGGTGCACCGTTTTGCGCGTGAACTCGGCGCCGACCTCAGTGGCGTCGCCGGCAGCGGACCGCACCAGCGGGTGCTGGAGGAGGACGTCAAGGAACACATCCGCGGCCGGCTGGCCGGCGGCGGCGCGCTGCCGGGGGTGCCGGCGGTGGACTTTGCGCGCTTCGGCGAAGTGGAAGTTAAAAAAATCGGCCGCATCAAAAAAATTTCCGGCCCGCGGCTGCACGCATCGTGGCTCAACATTCCGCATGTCACCCACCACGACGACGCCGACATCACCGAACTGGAGCAACTGCGCCAGTCGCTGAAGGACAAGGCGGCGGAAAAAAACATCCGCCTCACCAACCTCGCCTTCATCACCAAGGCGCTGGCGTACGTTCTGGCCGCGCACCCGGACTTCAACGCCTCCTTCGCCGCCAACGGCCAAAGCATCGTCTACAAAAAATACATTCACATCGGCATCGCCGTGGACACCGCGGCCGGTTTAATGGTGCCGGTGCTGCGCGATGCGGATAAAAAAACCGTGCTGCAACTGGCCGCCGAGATGGCCGAACTCAGCGCACGCGCACGCGACGGCAAAATCAAGGCCGAGGAAATGCAGGGCGGCAGCATCACCATCACCAGCATCGGCGGCATCGGCGGCACCGCCTTCACCCCCATCATCAACGCCCCGGAGGCCGCCATCCTCGGCATCACCCGCGCCCGCATGCGGCCGCAGTGGAACGGCGAAACCTTCGCCCCGCGCCTGATGCTGCCGCTGGACCTGTCCTACGACCACCGCCTAATCGACGGCGCCGAGGCGGCGCGCTTCACCGCCGAACTGTGCCGGGTGCTGGGGAATATTCAGGAAGTTTTGCTGTGAGCGGCCGGCGCGGTTTGGAACACCGCGCCGCCGAGTACTTCCATGCGCGGCGTGATGCCGAGCCCCGGCGCATCGCCGGCGGACATGAAACCGTCACCGATGACAACGCCGCTGTCGGCGGTTTGCACGGTGTTGTAATCGGTGAATGCCGATGATTGAAAATGAAACCCCGGCGGCGCGGACTGCGACAGGTGGGCGATGGCCGCGGTCACAATCTCGCCGCCCCAGGCGTCCTCAATGGCCATGGTGATGCCGAGTTGGGCGCACAGGTCGCGCGCCTGGCGCAGTCTGCTGATGCCGCCCATGCGCATGATTTTCAGGTTGACCACGTCCATGGCGCGGTCGCGGCGGCCGCGCATGATCATTTCCAGACTGTCCATGCACTCGTCCAGAACCAGCGGGTGGTCGGTGTGGCGGCGCAGCGACAGGCACTCTTCGTAACTGAGGCACGGCTGTTCAAGGTAAAGGTCAACATCGCGCACCGCCCGGGCGACGCGCATGGCATCGTGCAGCAGCCAGCCGGTGTTGGCGTCGGCGGTGAGGGTTTCGCCGCCGCGCAACTCGGCGGCCACCTGTTGAATGCGCGCGATGTCCGCCGCCGCGCTGCCGCCGACTTTCATTTGAAAATGGTCGTAGCCGGCGGCGCGGTATTCGGCGACTTTGGCCGCCATCACTTCCGGCTGGTCTTTGCAGATGACTTTAAACAGTTTAATGCGCCCGCTGAATTTTCCGCCGAGCAAAGCGTACAGCGGAAGGCCGGACGCCTTGCCGAGAATGTCCCAGCACGCCATGTCCAGCGCGGATTTTGCGTAGCCGTGGCCTTTGAGCAGGCGGTCCATGCGGTGGTAAACGCGTTCAATGTGGCGCGGGTCTTCGCCGATTAATCCCGGCGCAAGTTTGGCGATGGCGGCGCGCGCGCCCTCGGCGTAGGCCGCAAGATACGCCGGGCCGAGGGGGCAGACCTCGCCGAAGCCTTCGATGCCGGCGTCGGTTTCCACTTTAACCACGGTGGAATCGAAAGCGGCAAAGGAGTGCCCGGCCCAACTGTAGGAGCCCTCGCGCATGGGAAGGTCAACCTGGTATGCGGAGATGCGGGTGATTTTCATTGCGGTGCGGCGCCGGCGGCGGTGCTCGCCTCGCCGGCATGTCGGTGGATGGAGTTCATGGCTTGGTCTCCCGGGTGACGGTGAGAGTGACGGTAATGGCGGCGCCGGCGGCACCCTACCACAAAACAGCGGTGGGTGCCGGGTGGAAAATGGTGGAC
>JAPPPZ010000034.1 GCA_028817275.1 Gammaproteobacteria bacterium | reverse complement strand
CGGTGCTGGCCGAATGCGAGGGGCTGGATGCCCATGCGGCGGCGGCACGGGCGCGTTGCCGGGGAAACGTGCTATGATTCACGGTCGCGGGGAGTTTTGATGGTTTGCCTTTCGTCCGCCGCCCTCATTTTTTCCAACCCATCAATAAATAAAGAGGTTAACGAAATGCACCTGATTTTTATACTGTTGCACATTGCAGCAATTCTGTTTTTTATGCCAGCGTTGTTTGTTACAATTCCGTTGCATGTTATATGTGCAGTTTTGGCAAAACGTTGACACGGCGGTTTTGCCAAACGCGCCGCACCCGCGCCGGCCCTTGACACGGCGCGCACCGAAGTAGGATTCGTCCACCTCAATCTCGCCGCTCATCGGTGCGGTCGCCTCGCAGTGCCAAGCCATGCGTTGGCGTAGCGTGGCCAGATGGCGGTTGATGGAAAACGCGGCTGATACCAATCAGCGCGGTGATCTGCACGGCGCGTTCATAGCGAGCGAAAACAGGCGCACGATGTGGCGAAATTGAGCTTGTGAGATAAAATATGCCAGTTGGCCATTGATAATTAAATAGGTACACATGTTTTTCCTCGATTAAGTTATCACGACCCAACATTAATTTTGAGTATAGCAACAGTCCGGGTAGAGATCAAGTCAGTAGTGATGGAGGGCGGGACTATGGGGGAAGCACCCCCCATCGCCTCGGCCGTCCTGAGACAATAGTCGCGAGACTATCGTTGTTTACTTACCGGCCTGTCGTGCGGCTTTTTCTATCCATTTGCCGAGGTTTTCGTGGCCGCTGTCGTCCACCCAGTCGTAATAGTTACAGCAGGGGTATTTTGGGTTCTTGGTCGGTTTGAAGTTGAATGGAGGCTGGGCGAACGGATCTTCCCCTTTCGGGGAAGTTTCTCCGATTCGATTCTTGACTTGGTGAATGTAAATCCCCACCAGTCCATTTTTTTTATGCTTGCTCTCATCTATTTCATATTTCACCCATTTGCTTTTGTAGGTATCCTGCCCAATCAAAACTACGGTGACAGAAGTTCCCGAGAGCTGCGAATCAATCCACTCTTTGATGGATTGATCGGAAGCGCGCTTTACCTTCTCTATGTTTGCGGCATCTACGAAGCCAGCTTTCTGATAGCTACCAGCAGCCACCCAGCTGTTTCTCACTTGGTTGGCCTGCCAAACATCATCCCAGTCAAAACTGAAGAATACTTTGCGCATTGTATTGTCCTCCGAAATATTTATTGGTTAAAAACAATCCCAGTGCCAGCGTTGCCAGCAGGCCGTAAAATATCACCAGCGTCGTCGAAAGGCAAGCCCGTCGCCACGTGGAAAGGCGCTTAAATTCGGTCACATCCATAGAAAAATCCGTTTCTTTCTCTTGTCTTGTTTTGTCGTAGAGATGCCGATACAGCCTTTCCTGCCATAGAAAATAGCCGTCAAGCACCCAGAAAACAAGAACAGGGAACAGAGCAAGCAATATCAAAACGCCATCGGTGTCAAATCTCCACGAAAACGCAATGACCGCCGTTAAAAGTAGCACGCTCCAGCGTTTTAAAGCAAAGGAGTTATCCGCCATGCGGATAATTACATTTTGAATTAATTCAAGATGTTTGATGAGTTGCGGCATTTCAACCATGATTTATGATAGGTTAATTTTCTCGCCCATCGAAAACCGATGTGATGAAAGTGTAGCACAATATCGGCAACAATTCCAACCTTTGTTATACTCCCCTCCAATGCCCCCCCGCAAAGCCGAAATCACCCGCAACACCAGCGAAACCCGCATCACCGCCGGCGTCAATTTGGATGGCGGCGGCGCCTGTGAATGCGCCACCGGGGTGCCGTTTCTGGAGCACATGCTGGCGCAGGTGGCGCGGCATGGGATGATGGATTTGGCGGTGCAGGCCAGTGGTGACCTGGCGGTGGACGACCACCACACGGTGGAGGACATCGGCATCGCGCTGGGGCAGGCCATGGCCAAGGCGCTCGGCGACAAGCGCGGCATCCGCCGCTACGGCGAGGCGCACGCGCCGCTGGACGAGGCGCTGAGCCGGGTGGTGGTGGACTTTTCCGGGCGGCCGTCGCTGCACTACCACGTGCAGTACCCGCGCGCGCGCATCGGCGGTTTTGATGTGGACTTGGTTGCGGAATTTTTCCACGGCCTGGTCAACCACGCCGCCCTCACCCTGCACATCGACGGCCTGCGCGGCGCCAACGCGCACCATGTGGCCGAGTCCGTGTTCAAGGCCTTCGGCCGCGCCGTGCGCATGGCGGTGGCGCGCGACCCGGCGGTGAGCGGCGTTCCGTCCACCAAGGGCGTCCTGTAACCGCCGCCGCCGCCGTGTCCGGCACTGCCATTGTGGACCTCGGCACCGGCAACCTGCGCTCGGTGGCGCGCGCGCTGGCGCATGAGGTGCCGGGCGAAACCCCCGCCATCACCCGCGACCCGGCGGTGATAGGCCGCGCCGCGCGCGTGGTGCTGCCGGGCCAGGGCGCCATCGGCACGTGGATGGCGGCGCTCGCCGATGCCGGCCTGCGCCGCGCGGTGGACGCGGCCCTGGCCGGGCGCCCGGTGCTGGGCATCTGCCTCGGACTGGAGGCGCTGTACAGTTTCAGCGACGAGGACGGCGGCGTCCCCTGCCTCGGCCTGCTGGCCGGCCGCGTGCGGCGGTTCACCGGCGCCGACCCCGGCGCGCGCAAGGTACCGCACATGGGCTGGAACCGCGTCCGCCAGTCGCGCCCGCACCCGCTGTGGCGCGGCATTGAGGACGGCGCGCGCTTTTATTTTGTCCACAGTTACTACGCCGCCGCCGAGCGCGACGATGAAATCTTCGGCCGCACCGACTACGGCCTCACCTTCACCTCCGCCGCCGGCCGCGGCAACTTCTTCGCCGTGCAATTCCACCCCGAAAAAAGCCGCGCCGCCGGCCTGCGCCTGCTGCGCAACTTCAGCGCCTGGGATGGCGCACGCTGAGCCGGCCTTTGGCTTGTTGACAGCGGTGCCGGCGCGGTTTTAGTATTTCCCGCAGGTGAAGTAAATAGTGCAGCAGCCGATAAAATACCCATTTCCCTTTGAGCCCGGGAAGGCGGTGGAGTGCGTCCTGTACCTGGCCGCCCGCCTGCCGCGCCCGGGTTTGCATAACATCGCCAAGATTTTTTACTTTGCCGACAAACGCCACCTGCGCGAATACGGCCGGCTGATTTGCGGCGACAGTTATGTGGCGATGAAATACGGCCCGGTGCCGAGCGCGATATACGGCATGCTGAAAGCGGTGCGCGGCGATGCGCGCGACCGATGGACTCCGCCCCGCGCTGTCAAACTTGCTGGGGATGCGCTGGCGGTGAGCGGTTGCCGGGTCGAACCGCTACGGGAAGCCGACCTGATGGAACTCAGCGATTCCGATGTGGAGTGCCTCCAATGGGCGGTCAAAAAATACGGCCGCCTTTTGTTTAATGATTTAACCGATGCCAGCCATGACCGGGCCTGGAAAAACACCCCGCAAAACACCGCCATCTCTCTGGAGACAATGACCACTGGTTACAAAGGCCGGGGGATGCTGCTGAATTATCTCCGGAATCCCGCTCCTTGAGCCGCCCCGCCCGCATCAGGGAATGGGAAGTGTTTTTGGTTCCCCGGTGCCGCCATACCGTGCCGGTGAAAAGTAAATTCGTCGTGATTGTTGCGACCGCTCCGGATTTCCTCGGCGTACTGATTAATTCCGGCGTTACGGAATACGCAAAAAACAACGAAAAACTGCTGAAATGCTATGCCAGTGTTTCCGCTGATGAGCATTCCTTTTTGCAATACAATTCTCTCGTCGCCTGCGATCGCCTGTTTCCGTTTACACGGCAGGAACTGACCCTGAAAAAAGGCTGCTTGTCCCCGGCCGCCCGCCGCCGGGTCAAAAACGCCGCGCAAAAATGCCTCATGCTCGAAAGAAAACAAAAAATTCTGGTAAACAAAGCCCATGCTTCTCATCCCGGCGATTGATTTGAAGGACGGCCGCTGTGTGCGGTTGCGGCAGGGGCGGATGGGGGAGGGGACGGTGTTTTCGGACGACCCGGTGGCGGTGGCGCGGCGGTGGCGGGAGGCCGGGGCCGGGCGGTTGCATGTGGTGGATCTGGACGGGGCGGTGAGCGGGGCGCCGGTGCATGCCGAGGTTGTCGCCGGCATCGTGGACGCTTTCGGCGCGCCGGTGCAGGTGGGCGGCGGCATCCGCAGTGTGGAGGCCGCGGCGGCCTACCTTTCCGCCGGGGTGCGCTATGTCATTGTCGGCACGCGGGCGGTGAACGAGCCCACTTTTGTCACCGAATTGTGCGCCGAGTTTCCCGGCCGGGTGATTGCCGGGCTGGATGTGCGCGACGGGCGGCTGGCGGTGGAGGGCTGGTCCAAACTCTCGGCGCACAGCCCGCTGGACCTGGCGCAGCGCTTTGAGCAGGACGGCGCCGAGGCCGTGGTGTTCACCGATGTTTCCCGCGACGGCATGCTGAGCGGCGTCAACGCCGAGGCCACCGCCGCCCTGGCCGCCGAACTGGCCATTCCGGTGATTGCCGCCGGCGGCGTGGGCGGCGTGGAGGACATTCACCGCCTCGGCCGGGTGGCCGACAGCGGCATCCTCGGCGTCATTGCCGGGCGCGCGCTGTACGACGGTTCGCTGGACATCGGTGAGGGCTTGGCCGCCGCCGCCGCGTACGCCGATGTGTTTGCGGTGCCCGCGCCGTGACTCTCGCCAGCCGCGTCATTCCATGCCTTGATGTGGACGCCGGGCGCGTGGTGAAAGGCGTGCGCTTCGTGGACCTGGTGGACGCCGGCGACCCGGTGGCGGTGGCGCGGCGTTACGATGCGGAAGGCGCCGATGAAATTGTGTTTCTGGACATCACCGCCAGTTCCGACGGCCGCGGCGCCATGCTGGATGTGGTTTCGCGCACCGCCGACCAGGTGTTCATCCCCCTCACCGCCGGCGGCGGCGTCCGCACTTTGGACGACATTCACCGCATGTTGGACGCCGGCGCCGACAAGGTGACCATCAACACCGCCGCCGTGGACAACCCGGCCCTGGTCAGCGATGCAAGCAGGCACTTCGGCGCGCAGTGCATCGTGGTCGCCATTGACGCCAAGCGCGCCAACGGCGGCTTCGGCGTGTTCACCCACGGCGGCCGCCGCGACGCCGGCATCGACGCCCTGGCCTGGGCCGCGCGCATGGAGGACTGCGGCGCCGGCGAGTTGCTGCTCACCAGCATGGACCGCGACGGCACCGGCGACGGCTTTGACCTGGCGCTGTTGCGCGCCGTCACCGGGCGCGTCACCATTCCGGTGATTGCCAGCGGCGGCGCCGGCCGGCCGGCTGATTTGGCCGCGGCCATTCTGGAGGGCGGCGCCGACGCTGTTTTGGCGGCGGGCATTTTTCACTTCGGCAAATTCACCATTGCCGAGGTCAAGACCGTCATGCGCGAGAGTGGAATTGAGGTGATGTGATGAACGCCGGCGACGTGCAGTGGGACGGTGACGGCCTGGCGCCGGCGGTGGTGCAGGATGCGGCCAACGGCGAGGTGCTGATGGTGGCGTGGATGAACGCCGAGTCGCTGCGGCTGACGCTGGCGGAGCAGCGCACCGTGTTCTGGTCGCGCTCGCGGAAAAAACTGTGGCGCAAGGGCGAAGAGTCGGGCCATGTGCAAACCGTGCGCGAGGTGCGGCTGGACTGCGACGGCGACTGCCTGTTAATTAAAGTGGAGCAAAAAGGCGCCGCCTGCCACACCGGCAACCGGTCGTGCTTTTTCCGCAAGGTGACATGAACATTCTGCAGCGCATTTCCGCGACCATTGAAAAAAACAAAGGCGCCGACCCGGCGAAATCGTACGTCGCGCAACTGCATGCCGCCGGTCTCGAAAAAATATTGGAAAAAGTGGAAGAGGAATCCGCCGAAACCATCACCGCCGCCCGCACCGGCAACCGCGATGAAGTCGCGCGCGAGGTCGCCGATTTGTGGTTTCACACGCTGGTGATGATGGCGTGTTTTGACTTGGACGCTGATGACGTCTTTGCCGAGTTGGAACGGCGGGAGGGCACATCGGGCCTTGCCGAAAAAGCGGGGCGGCGGTGAGAGCCGGGGGTGATGTTGCTGTCACCGTCAGTTAATCATGGCCTCTTGGCCGGGATAAATTTAAGGTTGTCTGGCCCGGCATTTCCGCCCCTCAAACCACCATTTCCGCACCTGCAACCGTCATTTCCAGACTCCAGATCACCACTCCCGCACTCGCCACCGCCGCCTCCGCCCCCGGCGCCGTCATTTTCGGCTTGACATCCACGGGTGGGATGGAGGACGTGTTGAAAGACATGATTTCCCGCCTCGGAATAAAAGGTGACATTAAAACCGGGGTCATCGCGCAATAGCGCGCAACCCAAACAAACCGCCGCCGGCCCTCGGGCCGGCGGCACCCCCCTCCGCAAACATGTGCTATCCTCGGCGGACATTTCACTTTCCCGCATGAGGTGCACAATGGGCGTGGGCGGAATCAGCATTTGGCAACTTTTAATTATTCTGGTCATCGTGGTGCTGTTGTTCGGCACCAAGAAGTTGCGCAACATGGGCGGTGACCTGGGCTCGGCCATCAAGAGTTTCAAGAAGGCGGTGAGCGACAAGGACGCCGGCAGGGACGGCGCCGCCGACAAGGACGCCGGCAAGGCCGGTTTGGAAAACCAGTCCGCCGCCGGGCAGGCGCAGGAAACCGCGGGCGCGAAAAAGCAGAGTGACTGAGCGCGGGCCGCCGCCGTGTTTGATCTCGGCTTCTGGGAGATCGCCGTTGTCTGCGTGATTGCCCTGCTGGTGGTGGGGCCGTCGCGCCTGCCGGTGCTGGCGCGCAACATCGGCCTGTGGGTGGGGCGCGCGCGGCGCATGGTGGACGAGGTCAAGCGCGACATTGACCGTGAAATCCGCGAGTCGGAATTGCAGGAAGTAAAAAAAGAGGCGGAAGACGCCGCGCGCAACATCGGCGATTTTGTGAACAAGGACGTCACCGCCGGCCCGGCCGATGGCGAAAAAAAATAAAACCGCGGCCGCCGCCGGCGGTTCTTTTGTTTCCCACCTGGTTGAGTTGCGCGACCGTCTGTTGCGCGGGCTGGCGGCGGTGCTGGTGGTTTTTCTGATTGCCGCGCCGTTTGCAAATGACCTGTATTTAATTCTCGCGCGGCCGCTGATGGCGGCGCTGCCGGAAGGCAACACCATGATTTCCACCGAGCCGCACGGGCCGTTTTTCGTGCCGTTTAAACTTGCTTTTGCGGTGGCGGTGGCGGCGGCCATGCCGGTGCTGCTGCACCAACTGTGGCGGTTCGTCGCGCCGGGCTTGTACCGTCATGAGAAGCGGCTGGTGGTGCCGCTGCTGTTGTCCAGCAGCGCGCTGTTTTACCTCGGCATTCTGTTCGCCTATTTCGCCGTGTTCCCGGTCATCTTCGCTTTCTTCACCAGCACCGCGCCTGAGGGCGTGGCGGTGATGACCGACATCAACGCCTACCTTGGTTTTGTGCTGAAACTTTTTTTCGCCTTCGGCATCGCTTTTGAGGTGCCGGTGGCGACCGTGCTGCTGGTGAAAATGGGCGCCACCACCCCGCAAAAACTCGCCGCCAAACGCCCCTACATCATCGTCGGCGCTTTTGTCGTCGGCATGATGCTGACGCCGCCGGATATTTTTTCGCAAACCATGCTGGCGGTGCCGGTGTGGATTCTGTTTGAGTTGGGCCTCTATTTCTCCCGCGCCGTGCGCAAGCCGCTGGCGGTTGAGATTGAGGAAGGCGAGGGTGAAGGCGGGCGTGATTAAAAAGAAATGGCGCGGCCGGCGGCGGTTGCTGCGCCCGTTGCTGCGCTGGCGGCCGCTTTATGTTGCAAGGAAAAGAATCGCGTTGCGGTTAACGACACCGCGTTTGGTTTGTGACACCGGCGCGTTGCTGCCGGCCGGGCAACTGCGCCTTGCGGAAATTCTGCGGGGTGGGGGGCAGTGGAGCGTGGTGCATGAACAATTTGCCCGGTACTGCGGCAATATTCCGGCGGCCGGGGGCATCACGGCGGATGACAGAAGGGCGGTTTACTGCATCGTCAGCGGCACCGGCGCCGCATCAATTTTAGAGATAGGAACCCACCGCGGAATTTCCACCACGCTGCTGGCCCTGGCGCTGCATCATGGCGGCGCGCGGGAGAAAAAACTGGTGTCGGTGGATGTGTTTGATGTGAACCGTGAAAACGGTGGCGGGCAAACGCCGGCGGCGCGGATGGAGCGGATGGGCTTTGCCGGTTTTGTGGAATTTGTGCAGGCCGATTCGGTTGGCTACCTGCGTTGTTGCCGGGAGAAATACGATTTAATTTTTCTCGATGGCGACCACCGCGCGCCGGCGGTTTACCGTGAAATTCCGGCGGCGCTGAAACTTCTCAATCCCGGCGGCGTGATTCTGCTGCACGACTACCACCCCGGCCACCGGCCCCTGCCGATCGACGCAAATTTCTACCCCGGCCCCTCGTTGGCCGTGGAAAAACTCCGGCGCGAGGGCGCAAACATCACCGTCCTGCCGCTGGGAACGCCGCCGTGGAACGCTGCCGGCCAGCCGAGCACACTTGCGCTGGTGTTGCGGGCGGGGCAGTGACTTTAATCGCTGTTTTCCAGGCTCCGTGCAAATTTCTCAAATTCCATGGCCAGGGATTGGTTGTTATATTCCTCTCGAATCTTTTCGATAAAGGGTCGCGTCAAATTAAAAAGCTTGATGATTTGGCTTTTGTTGTAGCGTTTGATGATATTGCGATCGTAAATGCCTTCATGGACGCCCACGCTGAGCATCTCATAATAATTAATGACTCTCACAATCCGCTCCCGGTTTTCCGCCCATTGTTCGTCATCGGTGCGGACGTCGTCCCGCTTCTCTGCATACCGGGAGATGTCATTGATTCCCAGGACCTCACGGATATCATCCTCAAAGGACCTGTTGCTCCACAGGCGCCGCATCGCTTCCATGCTGAGAGTTTTCTGCTGGAGTTCTCGTTGTTTTCTTATTTGATAGCGAATGAACACCAAGCCGCCAACGAGGGCGGCGACGGCTGAGGTGAAAGCGACCATGTGGGTGCCGAACAAAACATCGAAAGATATTTTAAGCCATTCGACGAGCGGTGTGAGGATATCAGACATGCCTGCTCAGTCAGATTGGAGCAAAACTCGCATGTGGAATGCGAGCAGGTTATGAGCCGAAAGGAATGGTGTCAATTTTCATGGCGCTTCTCCGCGGTTGCCCGGGAGTATAAGCACCCCATGGAGAAAATGTCAATACTTTTCTCAGGCCGGAAATGCCCCAATCCCCGCCGAAATCAGCGAATTCTCCCCCCGTGCTATACTCCCCCCATTCCAGAACCACAGGGCATTGCACATGAATGACAACTCTGTAAACACAGCCCGCCGGCGGTTTTTGACCGGGGTTACGGCGGGGGTTGGTGCGGTCGGGGCGGCCGGGGCCGCGGTGCCGTTTGTGGCCAGCATGTCGCCGAGTGAGCGCGCGCGGGCCGCCGGGGCGCCGGTGGAGGTGGACATCAGCCGCCTGGGGCCGGGGCAGATTCTCAAGGTGGAATGGCGCGGCAAGGCGGTGTTTGTGGTCAACCGCACTCCGGAAATGCTGGCCTCGCTGGCCGAGGTGGAGCCCAGGGTGGCCGACCCGGAATCGGCGGAGTCGCTGCAGCCGGACTACGCCCGCAACCGTGAACGCTCGCTGCGGCCGGAGGTGATGGTGGTGGTCGGCGTGTGCACCCACCTCGGCTGCGCGCCGCTGGAGAAGTTCCAGACCGGGCCCCAGTCCGGCGTGGAGCCGGACTGGCGCGGCGGGTTCTACTGCCCGTGCCATGGTTCCAAGTTTGATCTCGCCGGCCGGGTGTACAAAGGCGTACCGGCGCCCACCAACATGGAGGTGCCGCCCTACCGTTTCGTGGACGAAAACCGTATCCTCATTGGCGTGCACCACGGCGCGGAGGTTGCATGATGGCGCGCCGCCTGCTGCACTGGATTGATGAGCGGTTCCCCCTGAGCAAGGTGTGGAACGAGCACATGGCGCAGTACTACGCGCCGAAGAATTTCAACCTGTGGTACTTCTTCGGTTCCCTGGGCCTGCTGGTGCTGGTGCTGCAAATCGTCACCGGCATCTTCCTCACCATGCATTACAAGCCGGACTCGGCGCTGGCTTTTGCATCGGTGGAATACATCATGCGCGACGTGCCATGGGGCTGGCTGATGCGCTACATGCACTCCACCGGCGCGTCGCTGTTTTTTATCGTGGTCTACCTGCACATGTTCCGCGCGCTGCTGTACGGTTCGTACCGCGCGCCGCGCGAGTTGCTGTGGATTTTCGGCATGGTGATTTTCATCGCGCTGATGGCCGAGGCGTTCATGGGCTACCTGCTGCCGTGGGGCAACATGTCCTACTGGGGCGCGCAGGTGATCATCTCGCTGTTCGGCGCCATTCCATGGATCGGCGAGGGCCTGGCCGAGTGGATTCGCGGCGACTTCGTGGTTTCCGACGCCACCCTCAACCGGTTTTTTGCATTCCACGTGATTGCGCTGCCGCTGGCGCTGTGCTTTTTGGTTTACCTGCACATCGTCGCACTGCACAAGGTCGGCTCCAACAACCCGGACGGCATCGAGATTAAGGAAAACAAAGGCGCCGACGGCAAACCGGTGGACGGCATTCCGTTCCACCCCTACTACACGGTCAAGGACATCGTCGGCGCGCTGGTGTTTCTGATTATCTTCTGCATCATCGTCTTCTTCGTGCCGGACATGGGCGGCTGGTTTCTGGAGCGCGCCAACTTTGAGCCGGCCAACCCGCTGCAGACGCCGCCGGACATCGTGCCGCTGTGGTATTTCACGCCGTACTATTCCATCCTGCGCGCCTTCACCTATCCGTTCCTCGGCGTGGACGCAAAACTGTGGGGCGTTATTTTCATGGGCCTGTCTCTTCTGGTGCCGTTTTTTCTGCCGTGGCTGGACCGGTCGCCGGTCAAGTCCATGCGCTACCGCGGCTGGATGAGCAAGTGGTCCCTGGGCGCCTTTGTGGTCGCCTTTATCGTGCTCGGCTACATGGGCACCAAGAACCCCGGCAACACCGATTTGTTCTGGTTCCAGAATGTCCGCTGGGCGCAAATCGGCACGGTGTTTTACTTCGCCTATTTTTTCCTGATGCCGTTTTACAGCAAATGGGACAGGACCAGGCCGCCGCCGGAGCGGGTGCGATGAAGCGCGCCCCCACCCTTGTCCTCGCCGCGCTTTGCCTGGCCGGCGCCGCCCTCACCGCCGCCCCGGCCCGCGCCGCCGGCGCCGGCGGCGTGGAACTGGACGCGGTGCACATTGACCTCGGCGACCGCGCCGCCCTGCAGCGCGGGGCGAAACTTTTCATCAACTACTGCCTGTCCTGCCACAGCGCCTCCTACATGCGCTACAACCGCCTTGGCCGCGACCTCGGCATCAGCGACGAGTTGATTAAAAAAAACCTGCTGTTTGCCGGCAGCCAGGTGGGCGACCTGATGGTCACCACCATGCCGGCCGAGGATTCCCAGAAGTGGTTCGGCGTCGCGCCGCCGGACTTAAGCCTCACCGGCCGCGCGCGCGGCGCCGAGTGGCTGTACACCTACATGCGCAGTTTTTACATTGACCACAGCGCGCCCAGCGGCTGGAACAACAAACTGTTCGAGAACGTCGCCATGCCCCACGTGCTGTACGAGTTGCAGGGCGTGCAGCGGCCGGTGATTGCCGCCGAGGAGGAGGTGATGGAGGGGCGCCTGGTGACGGTGGAAAAAATCCAGCGCTTTGAGTTGGTGCGCCCCGGCAAACTGACGCCGGCCGAGTACGACCAGGCGGTGAGCGACCTCACCCACTACATGGTATACATGGCCGAGCCGGCGCAACTGCAGCGCTACACCGTCGGCTTCTGGGTGGTGGTGTTTCTGCTGCTGCTGCTGGTGCCGGCGTGGCTGCTGAAGAAAGAGTACTGGAAAGATGTGCACTGAAAACGGCCGCGCCGCCTTTGGTGAGTCATGATTTTGTACACCGGAAAAAATTCGCTGCTGAGCCACGCCTGCCGGGTGGTGGTTGGCGAGAAAGAGGTGGAGTGCGAGATTGTGGAAGTCAGCCGCGACCGCCCGCAGCCGCGCCTGTCCGAAATCAACCCCTACGCCGAGACGCCGACCCTGGCCGACCGCGAAATTGTGGTGTACGACGCACGGGTGACGGCCGAATACATTGACGAGCGTTTTCCCCACCCGCCGCTGATGCCGGTGGACCCGATGAACCGCGCCAAGGTGCGGCGCTTCATCTACTGGCTGTGCCGCGAATATCTGGAGCCGCTGGAGCCGGCGGCAAGCGACCGCGTCGCGGTGGACGCCGCCATGCGCCGCAGAATACGCGACCACCTGAGTGCCATGGCGCCGCTGTTCAAGGAGCAGCCGTATTTAATCGGCATGGATTACACCCTGGCCGACTGTTTTCTTGCGCCGCTGTTGTGGCGCACCGAACTGTTCAAGGTTAAACTGCCGCCGCCGGCCGCGCCGCTGGTGAAGTACGCCGAGGCGGTTTTTGCGCGCCCCGGTTTTCAGGCGAGTTTGACCGAAAAAGAGCGCGACATGCGCTGACGCAGAAGTCATGATTTCCACCAAACCGTATTTTTTCCGCGCCATTTACCAGTGGGCCGCGGACAACGGCTTCACCCCGCAAATCGTCGTGGACGCCGCCGTCCCCGGCGTGACGGTGCCGCGGCAGTATGTCAAGGACGGCCAGATCGTGCTCAACATTTCCCCCGGCGCGGTCAGCAACTTCACCATGGACAACGAGCGCCTCAGTTGCGCCGCGCGCTTTTCCGGCCGCAGCCTCAAGGTGGACATTCCGCTGGACGCGGTGCTGGCGATCTACGCGCGCGAAACCGGCCACGGCATCTATTTCAAACCCGACAGCGGCGCCGGCAGTGGCGCCGGCGGCGGTGACGAGTCCGCCGCCGCCACTTCCGCCCCGCCGCCCGCGGTCCGGCCGGCCAAACCACAACCGCAGCGTCCGCACCTGCAACTGGTGAAGTCCAAACCACCGTCCGCGGAGTCCAAACCGTCACTTGCAGAGTCCAAACCGTCACCCGCGGAGTCGAAACCGCCGCCTGAGACGTCCACACCGCCGTCCCCGGCCGCGCCCCGGCGGCGAACAACCAAAGGCAAATGACGCCACTGCACGGCACCACCGTTCTGTCGGTGCGGCGCGGCGGCCGGGTCGCCATCGGCGGCGACGGCCAGGTGTCCCTTGGCGACACGGTGATGAAAAGCAACGCGCGCAAGGTGCGCCGGCTGCACAAGGACCGGGTCATCGCCGGTTTCGCCGGCGGCACCGCTGACGCTTTCACCCTGTTTGAACGTTTTGAGGGCAAACTGGAGAAGCACCAGGGGCAACTGGTGCGCGCCGCGGTGGAACTGGCCAAGGACTGGCGCACCGACCGCATGCTGCGCCGGCTGGAGGCGCTGCTGGCGGTGGCCGACGCCAAATCTTCGCTGGTCATTTCCGGCAACGGCGACGTCATTGAGCCGGAGCACGGCGTGATGGCCATCGGCTCCGGCGGCGCCTACGCCAAGGCCGCCGCGCTGGCGCTGCTGCGCAACACCAAACTCGGCGCCCGCGCCATCGTGGAAAAAAGCCTGCACATCGCCGCCGACATCTGCATCTACACCAACCGCGAACTGGCCATTGAAGAGATGGACGCGGAGGGCGGCTGATGGTGATGACGCCCCGGGAAATCGTCCAGGAACTGGACAAGTTCATCATCGGCCAGGACCAGGCCAAGCGCTCGGTGGCCATCGCGCTGCGCAACCGCTGGCGCCGCTCGCAGGTCGCCGACGAATCATTGCGCGCCGAAATCACGCCGAAAAATATTCTGATGATCGGCCCCACCGGCGTCGGCAAAACCGAAATCGCCCGCCGCCTGGCCCGCCTGGCCGGCGCGCCGTTCATTAAAGTGGAGGCCACCAAGTTCACCGAGGTCGGCTACGTGGGGCGCGAGGTGGATTCCATCATCCGCGACCTGGTGGACATGGCGATAAAAATGACCCGCGAGGAGGAAATGGAAAAAGTCAAAACCCGCGCCGAGGACGCCGCCGAGGAGCGCATCCTTGAGGCGCTGGTGGGGCGCGCCGACGGTGACGACGACGCCAAAGAGACGCGGCAGAAATTCAGAAAAAAATTCCGCGAGGGAAAACTGGACGACCGGGAAATCGAGGTGAAAGTCAGCGCGCCGGCGGTGGGCGTGGAAATTTACGGCCCGCCGGGCATGGAGGAAATGACCGGCCAGTTGCAGAACATGATGCAAAGCCTCACCGGCCGCAAAACCCAGACGCGCAAAGTGCGCATCAAGGAGGCGCGCAAACTGCTGGCCGAGGAGGAGGCGTCCAAATTAATCGACGAGGACGACATTAAAATGCTGGCGGTGAACCGGGTGGAGCAGGACGGCATCGTGTTCATCGACGAGCTCGACAAAATCGCCGGCCGCTCCGACCTGCGCGGCCCCGACGTGTCGCGCGAGGGCGTGCAGCGCGACCTGCTGCCGCTGGTGGAGGGCTGCACGGTGTCCACCAAATACGGCATGGTCAAAACCGACCACATCCTGTTCATCGCCTCCGGCGCGTTTCAGATGAGCAGGCCCTCCGACCTCATTCCCGAGTTGCAGGGGCGCCTGCCCATTCGCGTGGAATTGTCGGCCCTCACCACCGGCGACTTTGAGCGCATTCTCAACGACACCGACGCCTCGCTGACCCGGCAGTACAACGCGCTGATGGAAACCGAAAAAGTGAAACTCGCCTTCACCGCCGACGGCATCAAGCGCGTCGCCGAAGTGGCCTGGCAGGTCAACGAACAGGCCGAAAGCATCGGCGCCCGGCGCCTGCACACGGTGATGGAAAAACTGCTGGAGTCGGTTTCCTTTGAAGCCGCCGACCAGGCCGGCGAGAAAGTGACGGTGAACGCCAAATACGTGGATGCGCGCCTCAAAGACCTGGTGGAGGACCAGGATTTGTCGCGCTACATTTTGTAAGCGCCGGCGGGCGCCCCTGGCCGATGAAAAGCCACCACCAAATTTATATTCACGACAATCTGGAGGTGATGCGCAACCTGCCGGAGCAGTCGGTGGATTTGATTTACCTGGACCCGCCGTTCAACTCCAAGCGCATGTACGAGGCGCCCATCGGCACCAAATCCGAGGGCGCCAAGTTTCACGATGTGTGGCGCATGAGCGACGTCAAGGACCACTGGTTCGGCGAGTTGTCGGAACAGTATCCGGCGCTGGGCGAGTTCATCGCCTCGGTGATTATCATGCAGGGGAAACTTGCCAAAAACCGCAGCGACCTTGCGGCCTATCTGATTTTCATGGGCATCCGGCTGGCCGAGATGAAGTGGCTGCTGAAAGACAGCGGCAGCATTTACCTGCACTGCGACCCCACCGCCGGGCATTACCTGAAAATCATGATGGACTACGTGTTCGGCGCGAAAAACTTCTGCAATGAAATCGTGTGGTCCTACAAGTCCGGCGGCGCAAGTATGAAAACTTTCGCCAAAAAACACGATGTCATTTTTTACTATGCAAAAAATGCAAAGAACGTCGCGTTTTTCCCGATGAAGGAAAAATCCTACAACCGCGGCTTGAAACCCTACCAATTCAAGGACGTCGAAGAATACGAAGACGAAACCGGGTGGTACACCCTGGTCAATATGAAGGATGTCTGGACCATTGACATGGTCGGCAGAACATCGAAGGAACGCACCGGCTACCCCACCCAGAAACCGGTGGCCCTGCTGGAGCGCATTATCCAGGCCAGCAGCCGCGGGGGCGACCTGGTGCTTGACCCGTTTTGCGGCTGCGCCACCACCAACGTGGTGTCGGCCATGCTCGGCAGAAATTCCATCGGCGTTGACGTATCCCGGCTGGCCGGCAAATTAATTCACGACCGCCTGCAGTCCTACAAAGACCGCCACCCGCTGGTCACCCTGAGCGAGACGGTGAAGGTGGAATACAAATGCCCGGCGGTGCCCAGGTCACGGCGGCGCCCGCGGGTGGTTTTGGACTACGCAAAACCCAAAGGCCCGGCGCAACGGGAATACGCCACCGCCGCCGAGAAAAAAGCCGCCCGCCGCGCCGACTGGAGCGCGCGCAACGGCATCTGCCCGGGCTGCCGGGAGTTTGTGCATTTCCGCTTCACCGAACTGGACCGCAGGGTCCCCGGCGCCGAGGGCGGCAAATACACGCCGGACAACATGCGCTTTTTATGCACCGACTGCAACCGCAACAAAAAGGACGAATACCTGAGCGATGACGCGCTCTACCAAAACTACCTCAAGCGCAAACGCGCCGAGCAGGAGGCCGACCGGCGGGCATCATCCGCCGCCGGCTGAGCCGCGCCGCGCGGCTGCAGATGACAATCCCGGCCTTAAATGGTAAAACGGCGCCATGACCGTGGTCATCATCGGTTTTCTCCTGTTTCCCGCCACCGGCATCGGCGCCGCTTTTGCTTTTGGCGCGCCGCTGCTGGCCGGGGTTTTGGCCGGGGCGGTGGCCGCGGCGGCGGTCTGGGGCGGGCGGTTGCTGGCCGGCTTCGGCGGCAGCGCGCGGCCGGTGCGGCGGCTGGCGCAGGGCTTTGCATTGGCCGGGCTGGCGGCGGTGGTGGCGGCGGCCGCGGCGCTGCTGGCGCCGGCGCTGGCCGAGGAGGGCGCGGTGGACATGGTGGCGGCCTCGCCGCTGCCGGTGCTGGCGCTGGCGTTGTATGCGTTTTATCTGTTCGCCAACCGCGCCGACGATTCGGACTATGACCTGGACGAGCCGCGGGTGCTGGCGCGGCGGCTGGAGCGCGTTTTTTCCGGGCCGCCGCTGGCCCTCACCCTGCTGATGGCGGCGGTGCTGGCGACGTTTCTGCTGCTCGGCCTGCACTACCTGCGCGCATATGACGGCGGCGCGTTTTTGGCCGCCAAGTTTCTGGAGCGCGGCATCATCCCGCCCCTCACCCTGTTTCTGTTCTGCTGGGGCCTGCTGATGATCCTGAACAAATTTTTCGTGCTGTGGCGCGAGCAGCGCGCATTTGCCGGCGGCCACCCGCGCTCGGTGCTGCTGGAAAGTTTCCGCCACCTGCGCGGCGAGCACACCGCCCGCGGCCTGGATTATTTTCTCGAGTTGCTGTGGAAAAAATCCACCGACTTCTACACCCTGCCGCGCTACATTAATTGGGCCATTCCCATTCTCGGTTTCATCGGCACCGTGCTCGGCATCTCCCTCGCCGCCGGCGGCATTCAGGCCATCATCGGCGCCCAGGGCGGCCTGGCGCAGATGTCCACCGACCTCGGCAAGGCCATCTCGCCCCTCGGCATCGCCTTTGACACCACCCTCATCGCCCTCTCGCTGAGCGTCACCCTGGTGCTGATTCAAACCGCGCTGCAGCGCTGGGAGGACAATGTGCTGATTGACGTGGAACACCGCCTGCGCGTGATGGAGGAAAAAGCCGGGGCCTGACGGTGAGACGCAGCGGTTTTATTCGGGACCAGGAAGCAAACAACGCCCCAATGATTGAAATCTTTGGCGGCGTTTTTGCGCTGCTGCTGGTGCTGTTTCTGCTGATGAATTTGTTCGCCCAGGCCGGGCTGCAGGAACGGCTGGAGCAGGTTTCCGAGGAGGGCGCGTACAAAATCGGCTGGGGCGCCAGCGGTTCCGGTTTTGTGGTCATTACTTTTCCCGACCACCTGCGCATCATTGAAACCGGCGAAACCGTCAACCAAGGCTCGGTGTGCGCGCCGCAAAGCCCGTTCATTCCCTACGCCCAGCGCATCTACGGCGGCGACCGCCGCCAGTTAATCTTCGCCATTCTGGAGGGCGGCGTCACCACCATGGCCGAGGCGCGCAATTGTCTGCGCGCGCTGATGCCCAACCGCCAGATCACCATCGGCTGGATCATCGCCGACAACGAACTGCTGAAGTCGGTTTCCATCGGCGACATCCCGCCGCACATTCAGGAGACCCTGGCGCCGTGACGGTGAGTGCCGCGCGCGCCCGCCCGCGGGCGCTGTTTCCCGGTTTCGCCGGCGTCGCGCTGGCCGACATCCTGGCCAACGGCGTCGCCATGGTGATTATTCTCATCGTCATCACCGTCAGCATCCGCAACGCCCAGGAGCAGGAGCGTCTGGAGCAGGCGCAGGATGTTTCGCTGCTGCTCAGCCGCGAGTTGGCCACCTCGGTGGTCATGAACGCGCTGCCCACCAGCCCGCCGTCGGTGCTGCACGACTACCACCGCTCGCCGCTGGACCAGAACCCGCAGCACTCGGTGATGCCCATTCTTGAGTTGCGCCGCGACGGTGTCCGCAACCGCTACAACGGCCGCTTCTGGCCGCGCCGCGAATTGCTGCTGCAGGACAACTCCCTGGACCGCTACCTCCAGACTTTCGACGACACCCAGCGCCGCAACATCCGCGTGGATGTTTACAGCATCCGCAACTTCTACCTCGCCATGTCCATCCTGAAGTCGCACCAGGTGCGCACCGCCCACTGGCATTTTCTCGGTGAGGCCGCCGATGCCGGGCGCCCGCTGCTGGGCGGCGTTGGCGACGGTGAGGGTGAGGGCGGCGGCTGGCGCGACGCCGAGGGGGAGGCCGACCGCGCGCCGGGCGAAGGCCGCGGCCGCGGTTTGCGCCGCGGCCAGCGCGGCGGCGCGCGCATTCCCCAGGGCGTGGACTGGGTCGGCGGCGAGACCCTGCCCGACTACCCCGGCGCCGGCCGCGGCCAGTCCACCGACCCCAACGCCGCCGGCGCCGGTACCGGCACTGGCACCGGCGTCCCCGGCCGGCGCACCATCCGCTTCCGCCTGCCGGTGGACGGCGCGCCGCCGCTGGCCGGCAACCTGCCACGTTTAGCCTCCGACTTGCAGCCTGCACAATTGATTGCCGCGCTCTACCGCTTCATGGGCGACATCCAGCGGCGCACCGACGGCGGCGAGTACGGCGCCCTGGCCGCCGCCAGCCTGTCGCACGCCCTGGCCTTCCATCTGCAGACTCCGTTCACCGATTCCGAACTCCGCCGCGCCGGCGATTTGCTCGGCGCCCTCCGCCGCCACTGGCCGGGGCCCCGGCGCGGCGTCGCCGTCCGCCGCATCAACGCCCCCGGCATCAGCGCCCTGCGCCTCACCGCCGACGCCCGCCAGGCCCAGGTGTGGGCGCTGGACCACAACGCCGCCGCCATCGCCGATGCCAATGCCGCCGTCGCCACCGACGCCACCGCCGATGTGGAGTTGCGCATGGGCCGCTGGCCGGCCATCTACCAGGGCCTCAGCGTCGCCCTGCACCACGGCGGCCTGGCGCTGGTCGCCCCCGGCCAGCAGTCGCCGGCCCAGTGGCGATGGCGCGTGGTCGCCCTCACCGACCCGGCCCTCAGCGACGGCATGATCGGCTTCGTCTACTCCCGCCTCACCGCCGCCGGCCACCTGCTCATCGCCGGCGAGGAGAACGGCGTCACCATCGGCGGCCGCCCGCTGCGCACCGAATCCCTCACCCACTTCCTGCGCAACGAGCGCCTGCTGCTTTTGCTGTACGCGTTGCTGGTGGTGTTCATTCTTGCCATGCTGGCGCGGCGGTTCCGGCGCTGATGAAAAAACTGCTGGATGTCCTGCTGCCGGCGGTGGCGGTGACGGCCGCGCTGGCGGTCGCCTACCTGGAACTGCGCCCATGGCTGCTGGCGCCGGACACCGTCCCCGTCACCCTCAGCGCCGGCGGCGGCGGCGGCCGGATGCACCCGCTGGACCGGGTGCTGCTGGACCACCGTTTTTACCTGGAACGCAACCAGTCGCTGCTGCCCGCCCTCACAGCCAAGCCGGCCGCCGGGCAGGTGCACGGTTTCTGGGCCGACACGTGCGAAGTGACGCAGGGCGCGTTTCGCAAGTTCACCCAGTGGCTGGATTTTCAGCCTCCAAACTACCGCAACGCGCTGCGCCTGCCCGGCCAGCCGCAGCCGTGGAAGCACGACAGCAGCACCCGCCGCCACCGCATCTCCGGCCGCCTCAGCGCCCCGGCCAGCGGCGTCACCTACTACGACGCCCACGCCTACTGCGCCGCCGCCGCCGGCCGCCTGCCCAACGCCGCCGAGTGGCGGGCCATGGCCGCCGGGGGGGAAGGCCGCCTGTACCCGTGGGGCGGCGAGTTTGACGATGCGCCGTGGCCCTATCTGGACCCGCTGCTGAACGCCGCCCAGCCCTGCGGCCTGCACCCGGCCGCCGCCACTCCCGACGGCGTGCACGATCTCGGCGGCGGCGTCTCCGAGTGGAGCAGCGGTGCCGGCGGCATTCCGGCGGTGCACGGCGGCAACGGCGGCGAGCGCCCCTACGCCCTGAACGCGCTGAGCCTGGCGTGGACCCCGGCGTACCCGGCCCGCCGCTCGCCGTTTATCGGTTTTCGCTGTGTTTACGACGCGCCGCCGCCCATGCCGGGCTGGCGGGTGGCGCCGGCGGTGGCGCAGGTGAAGCCCGGCATCGCCCCGCCGCCGGTGCCGGTTGCCGCCCGGGTGCCGCGCCTGCTGGCGCACCTGCCGCCGGAGGATTACGCGCTGCTGCCGCTGCTGGTCCGCGCCGGCGGGGACGAGGACGGTGACAGCGCCGCCGAATTGCGCGTCATGCGCCGTGAGGTGACGCGCGCCGAGTACGCCCGCTTTTTGCGCGACCCGCTGGCGCGCATCGGCATTTACGCCGACCCCGGCGAGCCGCAGGCGCAGGACTACACGCCGCGCGACTGGCCGGCCCAGTTGCGCCACCCCGGCCGCCCGGTCACCGGCGTGGACTGGTGGAGCGCCCACGCCTACGCAAGGTGGGCCGGCGGCCGCCTCCCCCGCGCCGGCGAATGGCTGAAAATTGCCGCCGGCGACCCGCCCACAACCCGCCCTTGGGGCGACGATTTCGCCCCCCGCGCCGTCACCCTGGAGACCGCCCGCACCGCCCCGCAAGATGCCGGCGCCACCCCCGCCGACCGCACCCGCGACGGCGTTCTGGACATGGCCGGCAATGTTTCCGAATGGACCGCCACCCTGCACATCGGCGCGCGCGGCTTTGCCATGGTGGTCAAGGGCGGCAACTTCACCCTGCCCGGCCGCCCCACCACCACCGCCACCTTCGCCAACGCCATCCCCCCCAACCACCGCTCCCCCGCCGTCGGCTTCCGCGTGGTTTTCGACTGAGCGCGCACCCGCGCGAAAATCCATGCTATACCCCCCCGGCCTGAAACCCGCCCACCGGAAGCCGGCCATGACAACCCGCACTCGCACCGCCCTTATCGCCCCCACCCCCCCGCACCGGGGATTTCGGGGATTAGTTAGCGGCATCCTGCTCGCCGGGCTTGCCGCCCTCACCTTCACCGTCACCATGGCCGCCGTCGGCAGCGGCGACAGTTTTTCCATCCCCGGCCTCGGCCTCGTGCGCGCGGAGGAAATCGCC
>JAPPPZ010000040.1 GCA_028817275.1 Gammaproteobacteria bacterium | reverse complement strand
TCCGCGACAATGCCGAACAAAGTCTCCCGCGCCACCCGCGGGTCCTGAATCAACCGCGCCACCTGCGCGTCCGCCGCCACCGCCGCCGCGCGCGCCAGGAACGCCGACCAGCGGTCAAAATCATTCGCCTCCTGCGCGAGCGCGAAAACGGCCTCGGCGTAGGGGCGGGCGATTGAGGAAAATTGTGGCACGGCGGTAATTTTACCACCAGACGGTGGTGAGTCCAGCATAGTCGGTAAATATTTCGGCCATGCAAAGCCGGGCTTTCTATCAAAGCCGAATTTTCCGACATAATACTTGTCATACAAATAATCCAAATCCATTTTGTAATGGTGAATTGCCATCGAATAATCACGCGTATCGTTGCGCAAATAGTTCCTTGCCATCGCCGCCAAAACATGTGCCATTTTTTCCAAGCGAGCGGGCTGTTCAGGGTCACCAAACTCCGCCATGTATGAATCGCTGTTCACACGCGGGAGTTTGTTGTGAAACACCTTATCCAAGATGTCTTTTCTGTCATCGTCCGGCAGGCCTTTCGTTTTGCCGACACGATATCCAACAAAGGACAAAAGCCCTTCGGGGTAACGCACGGGGAGTATTTTACCCGGGCCGGGAGGCGCCACAGTCGATGGCCACTCAAACCAGTCGCCTTGATATACCTCGGGAGTGTGAGGGGCGTTGGATGCGGGGCATTGGTTGGCTTGCCCCTCCTGCTTGATGTGCTCGATGTGCTCGTGAATTTCCTCACGATACACCCGAACGTCCTTGGGCGCATTGATGCCAATGCGCACCTGGTGGCCTTTGATGCCCAGCACCGTCACCTGCACGTTGTCGCCGATGTTCAGTGTCTCGCCGATACGCCGGGTTAAAATCAACATGTTGGCTTTCCTCGAGCCGTTTTGCTCATGTCAAAACCTCACAGCCGTCCGGCCAGTTCACCCAGCATCTCTTCAGGTGCCTCGGTATCCAACTGCGGGTCCATTGCCACCGTGGCCGTACGCGTCATGCACACCGACCAAGAATCGAATTCGCCGCTTTCCTGAGCCAGCGGAAAAACCGCTTTAGTACAGATGTGGGCGGTGGAGGAGTATTGGGACATGGCGCTATTGTATCACCATCGGGAGGGGTTGGCGACGAGGCAGGTGGAACCTCACCATCGTCCTCGGGCGTTGTCGGCGGCTCCTGCCGTTCCACAGGCGGGGCTTCCGGGCCATCAGATTCTTCTGGCGACGCTGGTTTTGTCGACTTGGAGTCATTAACGCCACTTTTGGGTTTTTGAGGCGCGATTTCAGTGTCTTTATCCGACCGCTGAGATTCGGGCCTCTTATCAAAGCCGAAGAGATTGACGTAATATTCCTCATGCAAATAATCCAAATCCATTT
This sequence comes from Gammaproteobacteria bacterium, assembly GCA_028817275.1. Lineage (GTDB taxonomy): Bacteria > Pseudomonadota > Gammaproteobacteria > Arenicellales > Spongiicolonaceae > Spongiicolonus > Spongiicolonus versatilis. The sequence goes on along the minus strand of JAPPPZ010000040.1, from coordinate 6,252 downwards.
TGTAATGCTCAATCGCCAAGTCATTTGCCGGATTATTTTTGCGCGCAAGGTTTCCGGCTTGCGACGCCAGAAAGTCCGCCATTTTTTTCAAGCGAGTGTGTGATTCAGGATCGCCAAACTGGTCTTTGTAGGCGTTGTTTTCATGCGATAGTTCTTCGTGAAAAATTTGGTCCAGAATTTTTTCCCTGACACTCTTCACCCGACCGTTTTGGCCGACACGATACCCGTGCCGCGAAAAAATTCCTTTGAAAGGGCTTGAAAGAGGCGGCATATTGCCTGAGCCGCCGCGTACTGAAATTCGCGGCCACGGAAACCAGCCGGTTGCGTCGACATCATATTCTGTAGAAGGATACGTTCCGCCTTTAGGCAAGCGAGATGCCACCGCAGGTGATCGTTGCTCAGGCCGCTTCGCCCGCTTGGATTCAACATTCACGTCAACGGGTTTATTCGGGCCCCGAGGAGCGCATTGATCGAGTATATCCTTATCCTCGTCATCTTGACGTGCGCCCGGTTTACGGGTTCTTCCACCTCTCGAGGAAACACCGGTCTTTTTATCTTTCTTCGATGTTAACCGATTGCGGTTGCGGCGCGGTTGTATCTTGCTGACGATAGCACCGCCCTGAAACTCGGCGTACTCGAGCCGCTCGAATATCCCCCCAAGGGCGTTGAAATTGCAAGAATCTGATTCGAAAACAGGACGAAACCGAGCAATGCAATCTGACAATGTCAGATTTTTCCCTTGTGAAATTTTTTCATACGCCCACTTGAACACAGAAACGGGAATAAGGCGCTCATCGGCACTGCCCGAGATACGGAAAACCAATGCACGCTCCGCAAGAAAACGCGTCAAAGGGTGCCAGATATTCCAACCGCGTTTGACATACCAATACACATCCCGACGACGAATGCCTTTGCGTAGACGGATCGGACGTATCGGACGTGCCCAAGTGTGCATCTTGTATGATGTGCCTGTGCTAGTTCGATAAATCTCCTCCCCGCAACGAAGATTTTCTTCGATTTCTTTAATGATGTCGACGCCCCTCACGGCAAGTCACCTCACAACCGCCCCGCCAACTCCCCCAGCATCTCCTCATGCACCCCGGCATCCACCTCCCGGCGCAGGATTTGGGCGGCGCCGGTGGCGGCCAGGGCGGCCACTTCGGCGCGGAGTTTTTCGCGGGCGCGGTTGGTTTGCTGTGCCACTTCGGCCTGGGCCGATTGGATCAGGCGCTCGCCTTCGGTGCGGGCTTCGGTTTTGGCGGCTTCCACGATTTCGGCGCCGCGGGTTTCGGCGCCGGCGATGATTTCGGCGGCGCGGCCGCGGGCTTCACCGAGCACTTCCTCGGCGCGCGCCTCGGCGTCGGCTTTGGCGCGCTTGCCTTCCTCGGCGGCGGCTAGGCCGTCGGCGATGCGGGTTTTGCGTTCCTCCAGCGCGTTCATAATCGGCGGCCAGACGAATTTCATGCAAAACCAGACAAACACCGCAAAGGTGATGGTCTGGCCGATGAGGGTGAGGTTGATGTTCATCAGCGCGCCCGGGTTAAATCACCGCGAACAGAATGTACAGCGCGATGGCCACGCCGATGATGGGAATGGCGTCCACCAGGCCCATGACGATGAAGAATTGCGTGCGCAGCATGGGCAGCAATTCCGGCTGGCGCGCGATGCCTTCGAGAAAGCGCGCGCCGAGAACGCCGACGCCGATGCCGACGCCGACACCGGCCAGTCCGAGCAGGACGGCGCCGGCGACATAAAGCAGTGCTTGTTCCATTGTTGTCTCCTGTGGTTTGTGGATGGTGAGGGTTTAATGTTTCTGGTGCGCCATCTCCAGATAGACGATGGTGAGCGTCATGAAAATGAACGCCTGCAGCAGCACGATGAGGATGTGAAACACCGCCCAGGCCCACTGCAGCGCGCCGCCGAAGATGCCCAGCACCCAGCCGCCGCTGTAGAGCAGCGCAATCAGAATAAAAATCATCTCGCCGGCAAACAGGTTGCCGAACAGCCGCAGCGACAGCGACACCGGCTTGGCCAGCAGGCCGATGCCCTCGAGGAACAGGTTCACCGGCAGCAGCGCGGCTTTGAGCATCACGTTCTTCGCCTCAAACGGCTGCATGGTGAGTTCACCCACGAAACCGCCGATGCCTTTCACCTTGATGCTGTAGAAGATGACGAGGAAGAAGACTCCGAGTGCCATGGCGAAGGTGGCGTTGGGGTCGGTGGTGGGCACCACTTTCATGTACTCAATGCCCATGACCGCCGCCAGGTGCGGCAGCCAGTCCACCGGCACCAGGTCCATCATGTTCATCAGCAGAATCCACACAAACAACGTCAGCGCCAGCGGCGCCACCAGGTCGTTTTTGCCGGTGAAGGAGCCGCGCACGTTGTCGTTGATGAAGTCCACCACCCATTCAATGAAGTTCTGCAAGCCCCCCGGCGCCTCCGCCGAGGCCCGCACCGCCACCCGCCGGAACACCAGCAAAAACACCACGCCCAGCAGCGCCGACCAGAACAGCGTGTCCAGATGCACCGCCATAAACCCCATCTCCCGCGCCTCGGCGGCGCCGTGCGCAATCCCCCAACTCCCGTCAGCGTGGCGGCCGAAGGTGAGGTTTTGCAGGTGGTGCTTGATGTATTCCGACGGGGTTGGGGCTGCGGCGGCCATGGGCTTGGGCTGGGTTGGTTTATTTTGGATGATACACGAAATGGGCGGGGTGATTCTCCGGGCGGTGGCGGCGAAGTGTAGCACGGCAAAGCGCCGGTGGAGCATGTGGAAATGGTGGTCTGGAGTGCGAAAATGGTGACTGCAAGTGCAGAAATGGTGGTTTCAGGGGCGGGGACAGTGGTTTCAATCCTCGCCCCCGCCGTCCCGAGTATGATGAAAACATGAACACAGCGCATGAGTTACACGGCCCCGCCGGCGCGCCGGTTGTTGTGTTGATTCATGGCTTGGGTTTGAACCGGCGTATTTGGTGTGCATTCACGGAGGCGTTGTCGGGCCGTTACCAGGTGTTGGTATACGACTTGTTCGGCCATGGCGCCAGCGCGCCGCCGCCGGGGGCGGTTTCGCTTTCGCTGTTTTCGAATCAATTGCGCGCGCTGCTGGATGCCTTGGGCGTGGAGCGGTGCGCCGTTGCCGGGTTTTCGCTGGGCGGGATGATTAACCGCCGCTTTGCCATGGATTTTCCCGAGCGCGCCGCCGCATTGGCCGTTTTCAACTCGCCCCACAAGCGCAGCGCGCAGGAGCAAAAATTAGTCGAGCAGCGCGCCGCCCGGGCGGCGGAAGGTGGCATGGCGGCGGCCCTGGACGAGACCATGGCGCGCTGGTTTACGCCTGAGTTTCGCGCGGCGCAACCCGAATACATCGCGCAGGTGCGGCAGTGGGTGAGGGCGAATGACCCGGCCGTTTATGCCGAGTGCCGCCGGCTGCTGGCCGGGGGCGTTGCCGAACTCACCGGCCTGCAGCCGCCGCTTGCCCATCCGGCCCTGGTCATGACTTGTGAAAACGACAGCGGCAGCACGCCGGCCATGTCGCGCGCAATCGCCGCCGAAATCCCCGGCGCGCAGGTGCGCATCATTCCCGGCTTGCGGCACATGGGGCTGGTGGAGCGGCCGGCGGAATTCATTAAGCCGCTGTTGCAATTTCTCGCCCGCACGGTATAAAAAAGAACCGCCGTGGCCGAAATTCGAAACTACCAAATGCTCATCAACGGCGCGTGGGTGGGCGCGTCCGACGGGCGGATGTTTGACAGCATCAACCCCGCCACCGGCCGGGTGTGGGCGAGGATTCCCGAGGCCACCGCCGGGGATGTGGACCAGGCGGTGCGGGCGGCCGAGCAGGCTTTCCGCCACGGGCCATGGGCGAAAATGACCGCCACCGGGCGCGGCCACCTGTTGCGCCGGCTGGCGGATTTGCTGGCGGAAAAATCGCAGGAACTGGGAACGGTAGAGGCCGCCGACACCGGCAAACTTTATAAAGAGACCCAGTGGCAGGCGAAATACATCGCCGAGTTTTTTTATTTCTACGCCGGCTGCGCCGACAAGGTGGGCGGCGAAACTTTGCCGATAGACAAGCCCGATCTTTTCGTGTTTACCAACCGTGAACCGCTCGGCGTGGTGGCGGCGGTGGTGCCATGGAATTCACAGTTGTTTCTGAGCGCGGTCAAAATCGGCCCGGCGCTGGCGGCGGGCAACACCGTGGTCCTGAAAGCGTCCGAGCATGCCTCGGCGGCCATACTGGAGTTCGGGCGACTGGCGGAGCAGGCCGGGATTCCGCCGGGCGTGCTCAACATCGTCACCGGCCACGGCGAGCCTTGCGGCCAGGCCCTCACCTCCCATCCGCTGGTGGCGCGCATCTCCTTCACCGGCGGCCCGGCGGCGGCGCGGCAGGTGCTGCAAAACGCGGCGAATAATTTTGCCCAGGTGTCGCTGGAGTTGGGCGGCAAGTCGCCGGTGATTGTGTTTGACGATGTGGACCTGGGCGGCGCCGTGAACGGCGCCCTCGGGGCAATCTTCGGCGCTTCCGGGCAAAGTTGCGTCGCCGGTTCACGGCTGTATCTGCAGGAAAAAATCGCCGATGATTTTTTGGCGCGGATGGCCGGGCAGGCGAAAAATATTCTGCTCGGCGACCCGCTTGATGAAAAAACCGAAATGGGCCCGCTGTGCACCAAACAGCAACTGGAAAATATTGAACGCGAAGTCGCGCACGCGCAAACCGAAGGCGGCAAGTTGCTGTGCGGCGGCAAACGCCCGGAAAATCTCGCCGGGCTGTTTTATGAACCCACCATCATTGCATGCCCGCGGCAGGACATGCGCATTGTGGACACCGAGTTGTTCGGGCCGGTGCTCAGCGTCCTGAGATTTAAGGACGAGGCCGACGCCGTGCGCCTGGCAAACGACACCGCCCACGGACTCGCCGCCGGCATCTTCACCCGCGACAGCGCCCGCTCGCTGCGCATGGCGGAGGCGGTGAGGGCGGGGATTGTCTGGGTGAACACCTACCGCGCGGTGTCGCCCATCGCCGAATTCGGCGGCATGAAAAACTCCGGCTACGGGCGCGAAAGCGGTTTTCAGGCGATGCTGGATTACACCCGCCCGAAGACGGTTTGGATCAACACCTCGGACGCGCCGCTGGGCAGCCAGTTTGTGACGCGGTAGTGATGCAGTTTCACCTGGCCATCAACTTGGAGCGCATGAACAGCGATGCGCGCATGGGCGATGTGGCGCGCCACACGCTTGACATGGTGCGGCTGGCCGAGCAGGGCGGCTTTCACACGGCGTGGGCGGCGGAACACCATGCGCTGGAGATGACCATCGCGCCGAATCCGTTTCAGATTTTAACCTGGTGGGCGATGCATACCGAAAAAATCCGGTTGGGCAGCGCGGTGGCGGTGGCGGCGTACTGGCATCCGATTAACCTGGCCGGTGAGGCCGCCTTCACCGACCTGCTCAGCGGCGGGCGGCTGGAATTCGGCATCGGCTCCGGCGCCTACCAGCGCGAATTTGACCGCATGCATCCGCGGCTTAAGCAGTCCGATGCATGGCGTTATGTGCACGAAATGCTGCCGGCGGTGAAGGCGCTGTGGGCCGGCGACTATGAGCATGACGGTGAGTTCTGGTCTTTCCCGGTTTCCACTTCGGTGCCCAAACCGCTGCAAAAACCGCACCCGCCCGTGTGGCTGGCAGCGCGCGCGCCGGTCACTTTCAACTACGCGGTGCAAAACAATTGCCGCATCATGTCCTGGCCGCTGACCCGTCCCTTTGCCGAGGTGGAATTGTATAAAGCCCGGCTGGAGGAGGCGGTGCAGGCCAATCCCGGCTGCCCCCGCCCGACTTTTGCCGTGATGCGCCACACGGCGGTTTATGAAAATAAAAACGAATGGGAAATCCCGGTGAAGGCGGTGCAGCGCGCGCTGGGGCAGTTTGAAAATTTGTTCCGCAACCTGGGCGACGTGGTCAACGGTTTCCCGAAGGAGATTCCCCTCGCCGACCTGGCCAACCGCGACGAATACAATCCCCGGATGCTCAGCGAAAATTTAATGTTCGGCACCCCGGCCGAGGTGGCGGCCAAACTTAAACGCTACCAGCAACTCGGCGTGGACGCGTTTGTCTATTACGCAAGCATGGGCCTCGACCGCGGGCGGCAGAAACGCTCCCTGGAATTGTTCTGTTCGGAGGTGATGCCGGCGTTTGCATAGTCCGCCGTGCAATTCGGCGCCGGGGAACGGTGGTTGCAAGGGTGGAAACGGTGGT
>JAPPPZ010000162.1 GCA_028817275.1 Gammaproteobacteria bacterium | reverse complement strand
TTCCCCCGGTGAATTTGATTCAGCCAGCGGCTGCGCGGAATGCGGGCCGCGATTGGCGGGGAAGACGAAATAGCCGCTTGGTTGCTGGTGGGCATGGTGTATCTCCGGCATTTTATACTGCAAGGCGAAAAAAATTCAGCGGGGCAGTCACAAGCGCCCTTCCTCCACGGCGTGGCAGGCGACTTTCACCGCCGCCGCGCCGTCTGCGGACGGGAGGATTTTTGGCAACTCCTGGCGGCAGCGTTGTTCGGCGTGCGGGCAGCGCGGGTGGAACGGGCAGCCGGGGGGCGGGTTCAAGGGTGAGGGCAACTCGCCTTCCAAACGGATGTGCTCGCGCCTGGCCTGCGGGTCGGCGACCGGTGTGGCCGACAGCAGGGCGCGGGTGTACGGGTGGCGCGGGTTGGTGAAGACTTCGTCGCGCGCGCCGTGCTCCACGATGCGGCCGAGGTACATCACCATCACTTCGTCGGCGACATGGCGCACCACGCTGAGGTCGTGGGAGATGAACAGGTAGGCGAGGTTGAATTCCTCCTGCAGGTCGGCGAGCAAATTCAAAACCTGCGCGCGCACTGAAACATCCAGCGCCGACACCGGCTCGTCCAGCACCACGATGCGCGGCCGCAGCATCAGGGCGCGGGCGATGGCGATGCGCTGGCGCTGGCCGCCGGAAAACATGTGCGGGTAACGGTTGTAATGCTCGGCGCGCAGGCCGACCTTGGCCATCATCTCGTGCGCCGCCTCGCGCCTCTCCGCCGCGCTCATGGACGTATTAATTAGGAGCGGCTCCTCCAAAGTGGCGCCGATCTTCTTGCGCGGGTTTAAGGAGCCGTAGGGATCCTGGAAAACCATCTGCACGATTTGGCGGCCGGGGTCACCGTTTCCGGTGTCGCGTCCACCATTTTCCGAGCCGCCGCCGCCACTTGCGACTGTCACACCGTCAATCAGCAGCCGCCCGGCGCTGGGCTGTTCAATGCGCGTCAGCAAGCGGGCGAGGGTGGACTTGCCGCAGCCGGATTCGCCGACCACGGCCAAAGTTTTGCCGGCGCGCAGGCAGAAATCGGCGCGGGCCAGCGCCTTCACCGTCGCCGCCTCCTTGAACAGGCCGCGGCTGACGACATAGTGGAGGGCGAGTTGCTCGACCTGCAGCAGCGGCGCCGTGTTCATGGCTGCGACTCCGGCGGCGGCAGCGGGAAGTGGCAGCGGGCAAAGCCCAGTTCCGCCGCCGAGGGTGAGGGCGCGCGCTGCCGGCACAAATCCTCGGCGCGGCCGCAGCGGGGATGAAACAGGCAGCCGCCCGGCCGGTCCAACTGCCCCGGCACCACGCCGGGAATGGACGGCAGGCGGCGGCCGCGGTGGCGTCCGGGCAGCGCATCCAGCAGCGCTTTGGTGTACGGATGGCGCGGGGCGCGGAACAGTTGCCGCACATTCTGGCTTTCCACCTGCTGGCCGGCGTATTGCACCACCACCCGCTGCGCGGTCTCCGCCACCACGCCCATGTCGTGGGTGATCAGCACCAGCGCCATGCCGGACTCCTCCTGCAGGCGGCCCAGCAACTCCAGAATCTGCGCCTGAATGGTCACATCCAGGGCGGTGGTCGGCTCATCGGCGATCAGCAACTTGGGCCGGCAGGCGATGGCCATGGCGATGCTCACCCGCTGGTTCATGCCGCCGGAGAGTTGGTGGGGGTAGGCGGCCAGGCGCGCCTCGGGCTCGGGAATGCCCACCTGGGCCAGCAGGCGGGCGGCGTGCCGGCGGCGCTCGGCGCGGCGTTCTTTGGTGTGGGCGGCGAGGGTTTCGGTGAGTTGAAAACCGACGGTGAAGCACGGGTTCAGCGAGGTCATGGGTTCCTGAAATACCATCGCCATGTCGCGGCCGATAATTTCGCGGCGTGCGGCGGCGCCCAGCGTTTGCAGGTCGCGGCCGGCGAATTGCATGCGCTCGGCATGCACCGTCGCCGTCCACGGCAGCAGTCCCATCACTGCAAGCATCGCCACCGACTTGCCGGATCCGGACTCGCCGACCACCGCCACCACTTCGCCATGTTCCACCGTCAAATCCACGCCTTCCACCGCGGTGAAGCCGCCGTGGGCGGTGGTGAAGGTCACGCTCAGGCCGCGAATGTCCAGCAGCGCGCTCATGACCGTTTCAGCCGCGGGTCCAGGGCGTCGCGCAGGCCGTCGCCCATGAGGTTGATGGACAGCACGGTGACCAGGATCATCAGCCCGGGAAACGTCACCACCCACCACGCGCGCAGAATGAGGTCGCGGGAGTCGGCGAGCAGCGTGCCCCACTCCGGCGTCGGCGGCTGCGCGCCCATGCCGAGGAAGCCGAGGGCGGCGGCATCCAGAATGGCGGTGGAGAAACTCAACGTGGCCTGCACGATCAGCGGCGCCATGCAGTTGGGCAGCACGGTGCTGAACATCAGGCGCGGCGTGCCGGCGCCGGCGACCCGGCTGGCAGTCACATACTCACGCGAACGTTCGGCAAGCACCGAGGCGCGGGTCAGGCGGACGAAGTGCGGCAGGATCACCACCGCCACCGCAATCATGGCGTTGCCCAGACTGGGCCCGAGGATCGCCACCAGCACCAGGGCCAGCAGCAGACTGGGGAAAGACAGGATGACGTCCATCACCCGCATGATGACGGTCTCCACCGCGCGGCCGGAAAAGCCGGCCACCAGGCCGAGCAGGACGCCGAAAGTGAGCGACAGCACCACGACAATGCAGCCAATCAGCAGCGAATACTGCGAACCGTGGATGAGTCGCGACAGCATGTCGCGGCCCACCGCGTCGGTGCCGAGGGGGAAGGTCCAACTGCCGCCGTCCTGCCACGCCGGCGGCTGCAGCAGGTGGTCGCGGAACTGCTCCACCGGCGAGTGGGGCGCGATGAAGTCGGCGAACACCGCGGTCAGCACCACCGCCAGCACCACCGCGAAACCGGCCACCGCGCCCCGGTTCTCGGAAAAGTAAAACCAGAACTCGCGCAACTCACGGCGCGCATCGGCGGTGACGGTGAGGGTGGCGGTGGCGGACATGGCGGCCTCAGTTGCGGTGGCGGATGCGCGGGTTGATTAAACCGTAGAGCAGGTCCACGATGAGGTTGACCAGCATGACGATGGCGGCAATCAGCAGCAGGCCGCCCTGCACCGAGGGGTAGTCGCGGCGGAAGATGGAGTCCACCATCCACTTGCCGATGCCGGGCCAGGAGAAAATGGTTTCGGTCAGCACCGCGCCGGCCATCAGCACGCCCACTTGCAGGCCGATCACCGTCACCACCGGGATGAGCGCGTTGCGCAGCGCGTGCAGGCCAATCACCCGCGACGCCGGCAGGCCCTTGGCGCGGGCGGTGCGCACATAATCCTCGCCCAGCACCTCCAACATGGCCGAGCGCGTCTGCCGCGCAATCACCGCCATGGGAATGGTGCCGAGCACGATGGTGGGAAGAATCAGGTGCCCCAGGGCCGAGGTGAATGCGCCCGGTTCTCCGGAAAGCAGACTGTCAATCAGCATGAAGCCGGTGACCGGCTCAAAAAAATACAGCAGCGAAATCCTCCCCGACACCGGCGTCCACCCCAGCACGCCGGAAAACAAAATAATCAGCAGCGGGCCCCACCAGAAGATGGGCATGGAGTAGCCGGCCAGCGACGAGGCCATGACGGTGTGGTCAAAGGCCGAGCCCTGGCGCGTCGCCGCCAGAATGCCGAGGGGCAGGCCGAGCAGGATGGCGGCGGTGATGGCGCAGAACGACAACTCCAAAGTCGCCGGCAGCAGGGTGAAAAACTCGTGCAGCACCGGCTGCTTGGTGACGATGGAGACGCCGAGGTCGCCCTGAAACAGGCCGCCGAGGTAGCGCAGATACTGCTCCCACAGCGGGAGGTCCAGGCCCAGGCGGGCCAGCAACTCGGCGTGGCGCTCCGGGGAAATTCCCATCTCGCCGACCATGACCTCCACCGGGTCGCCGGGGATGAGGCGGACAAAAATAAAAGCGACTACGGTGACGCCGAGAAACGTCGGCGCCAGCAGGCCGACGCGGGTGAGAAAAAATCGCAGCATGAAGCACCGCCGCCACGGGCGGAAGTTTTAACTTCCGCCCGCGGCCGCGGCCGGCGTTACCTTAAATCAACACCGTAAAACAGGTGGCCGCCGAACGGGTCAATACGGAAATCCACCACTTCCCGGCGCACCGGCTGAAACCACACCGAGTGCGCGATGGTGACCCACGGCGCCTGCTCCTTGAAAATCACCTGCGCCTGCTCATACAGCCGGGTGCGCACGGCGATGTCGGAAGTCTGCTTGGCCTCGCGCAGCAGGTCGTCGAACGGTTTGTAGCACCAGCGGGCGCGGTTGGCGCCGGTGGCGGCGTCGCAGCCGAGCAGCACGTAAAGAAAGTTGTCCGGGTCGCCGTTGTCGCCGGTCCAGCCGAGGAGAACGGTCTGGTGCTCACCCTCCTTGGAGCGCTTCAGGTATTCGCCCCATTCAAAACTGACAATCTCGGCTTCCACGCCGACCTTGGCCCAGTCGGCCTGGATCAACTCGGCCATGCGCCGCGCGTTGGGGTTGTAGGGCCGCTGCACCGGCATCGCCCAGATGTTGGTTTTAAGATTGGCGGCGCCGGCCTCGCGCAACAGTTGGCGCGCCCGCTGCGGGTCGTAGGGGTAATCCTGAATCGCCTCGTTGTACGACCAGATGGTGGGCGGGATTGGATTCTTCGCCGGCTTGCCGGCGCCCTGGAACACCACGTCAATAATGGCGCCCTTGTTCACCGCCATGTTCAACGCCTGCCGCACACGCTTGTCGTCAAACGGTTTTTTCATGGTGTTGAAGGCGAGGTAGCCCACATTCAAACCCTCCTGCCGCAGCAGGTTGATTTCGGAATCGCTGTCCATGGCCTGCAGGTCGGCGGGGTTGGGATAGGGCATGACATGGCATTCGCCGGCTTTCAGTTTCTGGTAGCGCACCGACGAGTCCGGGGTGATCGCAAACACCAGGTTGTCAATGGGCGCCCGGCCGGCCCAGTAGCCGGGGTGGGCCTTGTAGCGGATGACGGCGTCTTTCTGGTACGCGACCAACTGAAACGGGCCGGTGCCCACCGGGTCAAGGTCAACCCGTTCCGGCGTGCCGGCCTTGAGCATGGCGGCGGCGTATTCGGCGGATAAAATGGAGGCGAAGTCCATGCCCAGGTTGGCGATGAACGGCGCCTCGGGTTTGCTCAGCACAAAGCGCACGGTGTACGAGTCCACCCGCACGATGCGCGAAATCAAATCCGGCATGCCCATGCCGTTGAAGTATTCGTAGGAGCCGCCGGAGACGTTGTGGTAGGGATGGTTTTTGTTCAACTGGCGGTTGAAACTGTAAATCACATCATCGGCGTTGAAGCTGCGGCCGGGGGTGAAGTTCTTCGTGGTGTGAAACTTGACGCCGCGCCGCAGTTTAAACGTGTATTCCAAACCGTCGTCGGAAACCGTCCACGACCGGGCCAGGGCCGGGGTGATGCGGGTGGAGCCGCGTTCAAACTCCACCAGGCGGTTGTAGATGTTGTTTGACGATGCGTCAAAGGTGGTGCCCGCCGTGTACAGCGCCGGATTAAAACCTTCCGGACTGCCCTCGGAACAGTACACCAGGGTCTTGGCCTGGGCCGCGCCGCCGACGGCAAACGCCGCGACAACCAAGGCCAGGCTGAAACTTTTGCGCGCCACTGAAAAACGGCGCGGGTTATTTTGCGATTGCATTTTGATTCCTCCTCCGGGCGCATTGCGGGCGCCGGTTTGTTGGTTTGTTATTTCGGAAAATAATAGCACACTATGCCCGCCCGCCCCCTAAGCAAGGCGGCGACCGCCGGGCCTCACCCCCGCCCCGCCGCCACTCCTCAGGCGTCAGCGCGCTCACCGCCAGCGCATGCACCCCGCCCGCCAGTTGCGCCGCAAGCAAATCATACACCAGCCGGTGGCGCGCAACCCGGGAGCGTCCGGTGAACACCTCGCTCACGGCGACCACCTTAAAATGCGTCTCAGACCCGGGCGGCACGTTGTGCATCGCACTTTCGTTATGCACCTCCAAATGCGCCGGGGCGAGTTTGGCGGTGAGGGTTTGGTGAATGGCGTGCCGGGTGCTCATGGGGAGGATTGTATGCCATCGGGCGGTGGCGAAACGTAGCACAAAAAATGACGGTCTGAGATGCGGGGATGGTGGTTGCATGTGGGGAAATGGCGGTTCTGTTTCTTGACATGAAAGCGCCGAATTAGATATTCTCCAGCGTTGCCGCCTGTCAGGTTTGCAAGTTGCTTCACCAATGACCGCAAAACTTTCCAAATCACAAATCATGTCCGGGTTGCAGTGCGAAAAACGGCTGTGGCTCGAAAATCACAAACCGGAGTTGGAGAAAATTTCGGCGAATGCCGAACATCGCTTTGCCGAAGGACGGGAAGTTCACAAAGCCGCCCGGTCACTGCAGGAGGCGTCCGAAACAACGTTTGAAGCGGCTTTTTCGTATCAGGATGTGCTGGTCAAGGTCGATATATTGAAGAAGGACACACGCGGGCATGTGTTGACCGAGGTTAAATCCGGCGCCAGCGTCAAAGAACGCTATTGCCGGGACTGCGCGGTGCAGGCCTGGGTACTGGAAGGCTGCGGCTTGCCGGTTGGGCGCGTGGAGTTGGCGCATGTGGACACCGGATTTGTCTATGGCGGCGATGGCGATTACCGGGGATTGCTGCACCATGAGGACGTTACCTCGGACATCGCCGAAATTAAAAAACAGGTTCCGCGCTGGGTGAGTCGATTCAAGACGGTGCTGAAACAAAACGAGCCGGACATCAAAACCGGCCGGCATTGCAACGCTCCCCACCCGTGCCCGTTTATCGCGCATTGCTCGGAGGCGGATGCAGATTACCCGCTGACCTGCCTGCCTAACGGCGCAAAAGCCGCCAGGGAATTGGAAGCCGAAGGCATAAAAGACATTCGCGACATTCCGGAGGGGCGATTGAAAAGTCCGAGGCAGGAATGGGTGCGCAGGGTGACCGTGGCAGGGCGGCCGGAACTCAAGCCGCCGGTGAAGGGAATCATCGACGCCTGCGTGTATCCCCGCTTTTATCTCGATTTTGAAACTGTGCAGTTCACCGTGCCGGTGTGGAAAGACACCCGGCCCTTTCAGGCGCTTCCATTCCAGTGGTCGTGCCATATCGAACAAACGCCGGGCGAGGTTGTGCACAAGGAATTCCTCCACACAACCGGCGATGCGCCGATGCGCGCATTCACCGACTCGCTGCTGGATGTGCTCGGTTCAAGCGGCACGATATTCGTCTATAGTTCATTCGAGAAACGTTGCCTGAACGGGCTTGCCGGAAGTTTCCCGGATTTGCGGGAAGACATTCGGCAAGCCATCGGCCGGCTGTTCGATTTGCTGCCGCTCGCAAAACAAAACTACTACCATCCCGACATGCGCGGCTCATGGTCGATTAAGGCGCTGTTGCCGACCATCGCCCCGCATCTTGCCTACGGTGGCCTCGGCGAAGTTCAGGACGGCAGCGCGGCCGGCGGCAAGTATCGGGAAATCCTTCACCCGGACACCGCGCCCTCGCGCGCGCAGTCCTTAGCCATCGATTTGCGCACATACTGCAAGCGCGACACCGAGGCCTTGGTTGCCCTGGTGAAATTTTTCTCCACTGGAAAGCCGG
>JAPPPZ010000005.1 GCA_028817275.1 Gammaproteobacteria bacterium | reverse complement strand
GCCGGAAAACACTTGCGCAACGCCGCGGCGAGGGCGTAGTTGAAGCCTTGTTCGTGCAGGTTTCCTTTATTCGACATGATTATCTTCGTCACCACCATCCCGCCGCCGTTAATGCCACAACCTGCAGCGGGCGGCAATGACAGCGGCGCCTACCCGCAACTAACCCGCACCGCGCAGTACTTAAACTCCGGAATCTTCCCCACCGGATCCATCGCCTCGTTGGTCAGCAGGTTGGCGGCCGCTTCGTGGTAGCAGAAGGGGATGAACACATCGCCGGGGCGCAAGCCGGGGTCGGGGCGGGCGGTGGCGGTGAGTTGGCCGCGGCGGGACTGGACGGTGATTGGGTCGCCCTCGGCGGCGCCGACTTTTTGCAGCAGGTCGGGGTGCAGTGACACCACCGGCGACGGCTCAATGGCGTTCAGCACGCTGGCGCGGCGGGTCATGGCGCCGGTGTGCCAGTGCTCCAATTGGCGGCCGGTGATGAGGACGCAGGGGTAGTCGTCGTCGGGCAACTCGTCGGCTTGCATCAGTTGCGCCGGCACGAAACGGCCGCGGCCGTCGGCGGTGGGGAAAGATTCGCGGAACACCACGCCCTGGCCGGGGTCGTCGTCGCCGGCGCACGGGTAGGTGACCGAATGCTCGCGCTCAAGGCGCTGCCAACTCAGGCCGGCGATGCTCGGCATCACGCCGCGCATCTCGGTGAACACTTCCCGGCTGCCGGCGTAGTTCCAGTCCAGGCCCAAGCGGCGCGCGACCTGCTGGATGATGTCCAAATCCTGGCGCGTGTCGCCGGGCAGCGGCAGCGCGGCGCGGCCCAACTGCACGCGGCGGTCGGTGTTGGTGAAAGTGCCGGTCTTCTCCGGGAACGCCGAGGCCGGCAGCACCACATCGGCGAGGAACGCGGTCTCGGTCAAAAACAAATCCTGCACCACCAGATGCTCCAGCGCGGCCAGGGCGGCGCGGGCGTGGTGCAGATTGGGGTCGGACATGGCCGGGTTCTCGCCCATGATGTACATGCCGCGAATTTTTCCATCGCTGACGGCGTGCATGATTTCCACCACGGTGAGTCCGGGCTTTTCACTGAGCGGCGTGTTCCATGCGGATTCAAAACCGGCGCGGCCGTCACCGTCCACCCGGCGGTAGTCGGGAAACATCATCGGAATAAGTCCGGCGTCGGACGCGCCCTGCACGTTGTTTTGCCCGCGCAACGGGTGCAGGCCGGTGCCGGGGCGGCCGATTTGCCCGCTCATCAGCGCCAGCGCGATGAGGCATCTTGCGTTGTCGGTGCCGTGGGTGTGCTGCGAGATGCCCATGCCCCAGAAAATGATGGAGGCGGCCGAGGTTGCGTAGCGGCGCGCGACTTCACGAATGGTGGCGGCGTCAATGCCGCACACCGGCGCCATGCTTTCGGGGCTGAAGGCGGCGACATTGTCGCGCAGGCGTTCAAAATCGGCGGTGCGCCCGCGGATAAAATCATCGTCGCACAAATCTTCGGTGATGATGGTGTGCATCATGGCGTTCAGCAGCGCGACGTCGGTGTCGGGGTTGAACTGCAGAAAGTAATTCGCGTGGCGCGCAAGGTCGGTGCGGCGCGGGTCCATCACAATTAACGTGCGGCCGGCGCGCGCCGCGTTCTTCATGAAGGTGGCGGCCACCGGATGGTTCTCGGTGGGGTTGGCGCCGATGACGATAATCACCTCGGCATCAAGGCAGTCGGCGACCTGGTTGGACACCGCGCCGGAGCCGATGCCCTCCAGCAGCGCCGCCACTGAGGAGGCGTGGCACAGGCGCGTGCAGTGGTCCACATTGTTGGTGCCGAAACCGGTGCGCACCAGTTTCTGGAACAGGTAGGCTTCTTCGTTGCTGCCCTTGGCCGAGCCGAAGCCGGCCAAAGCCTCGCCGCCGTGCCGCTCGCGGATGCGGCGGAGTCCGCCGGCAGCGAAATCCAGCGCCTCGTCCCAGTCGGCCTCGCGGAACACTTGCGCAACGGCGCCGGCGTCGCCGGGATCCATGGTGAAGTCCGCCGACTTGGCCGGCGCATCGGCGCGGCGCAGCAGCGGGCGCATCAAACGGTGGGGATGGGTCACGTAGTCAAAGCCGTAGCGGCCCTTGATGCACAAACGGCGGTGGTTGGAGGGCCCGTCGCGGCCCTGCACATGGAGGATGCGGTCGTCCTTGACATGGTAGCGCAGCAGGCAGCCGACGCCGCAGTAGGGGCAGACCGAATCCACCGTGCGGTCGGCCTTGCGCATGCCGACGCCGCCGGCCGGCATGAGCGCGCCGGTGGGGCACGCCTGCACACACTCGCCGCAGCCGACGCATGAACTTCCGCCCATGGCGTCACCGAGGTCGAAAACGATGGCCGCAGCGGCGCCGCGCCCGGCGTAACCGATGACGTCGTTCACCTGCTCCTCACGGCAGGCGCGTACACAGCGGGTGCATTGAATGCACGAGTCGAGATTCACCGCAATGGCCGGGTGCGACAGGTCGGCCGGCGGTTGCGAACGCGCCGGAAACCGGGGCGCGCCGACGCCAAGCGCATCGCGCCAGCGGGAGAGTTCACTGTCAAACGTGCGCTCGGCCGCGGCCATGTCCGACAGCAGAAGTTCCAGCACCATCTTCTGCGCCGCCAGCGCGCGCCCGCTGTCGCTGGTGACTTTCATTCCATCCGCCGGCCGCCGGCAACACGACGGCGCCAGCGCGCGCTCACCCTCAACCTCCACCACGCAGGCCCGGCAATTACCATCGGGGCGCATGCCGTCCTGGTAGCACAGGCGCGGAATGGCAACCCCGTGGCGCTCGGCGGCCCGGAGGATGGTTTCGCCGGGGGCGGCGGT
>JAPPPZ010000124.1 GCA_028817275.1 Gammaproteobacteria bacterium | reverse complement strand
AACGCGATGCGGGTTGAAGGTTGTTCATGTGGAAAGCCCTCGGTTGCGGTTCGGGGTTTTTATTGTGGGGGGTGGGCGTCGATTCTGTCAACCTTGGCCGCCACCGACCAAACCGCGCCGAGGATCAGGCAGAACGGCGCGCCGAGGGCGACGGTCATGCCGATGGCGCGCAGGGGCGGGGTGGTGGAGAGGGTGAGGATGCCGAAAACCAGGACGGTGGTGACGCAGCAAATCCACAGCGCGCGGAAAGTGTGGTCCCATTCGCCGCGATGGCGGTTCAGGCGGTTGAAGAACAGGGTGTAGTCCAGGCCGAGTCCAATGACCAGCAGCAGCGACACCAGGTGAAACAAACTGAGCGGCGTGTGCGATGCGACCAGGACCGCGGTGACGCCGAGCACCGAGGCGAAGGTCGGCAGCAGAATGCGCAACGGCACGGTGAGGGAGCGCTGACTCGCCGCCAGCAGAAGATAAATCGCGGCGACGCCCCACAGCAGCAGGCCCTGCGTGTGGTCGATGGCGCCGGTAATCACCCGCGCCGATTCTTTTTTTAAGTTGAGGTAGACGGTGTCGGCGCCGCCATCGCTTGCGTCCAGTTGCGCCAGCGCATGCTCGTCGCGTACGCCGAACAAAAGCACCGGCGCGATCCACTGCCCGCCGGATTGAAACAGCAGCGGCTTCAGCCGCCGCGCAAAGGACGTGCCGGCCAGGCCGCCGGGCGTCAGCGGCTGCAAGTTGCGCGCGGCTTCCACGTCGTCCACGAAAGGATCAAACGTGCCGGGCTTGAATGGAAAATCGCCGCCGAGCCCGGCGATGCGCGCGGCCAAAGTCGCCTTGTCCGGCAGCGCCTCGCGTTTGCGTTGCTGTGCCTGCGCGCTGGGCAGGTAGCGCGCCGCCATCAGGTAGTGGCCGACAGCGTTTTCCGCGCGCAGTTTTTCCAGCCGCGGAATAAGTTGCTCGCTTTTTTGCAGTACCTGTTCCGCGCTGGCACCAGCCACCGCCAGCATCCTGCCGCCGGCCCAGAAACCGAGGTCGGCGCGCAGCAAACGGTCTTCGGCGCGGCGCTCGGGGGAAATGGGGCTCAGCGAATCCACGTCCAGGTTGCGCAGCGGCCGCTCGGTGACGGCGAGGAATCCGGCGCACACCGCCAGCGCCAGCAGCACCGGCCATCGGGCGCGCGGCGCGGCGCGGGCGGCTTTGGTGAGGGCGCGGTGGACGCGGTCCAGACTTTTGCCGGGCGAAAAACCGGCCGGCAGCAGCAGCGGCAGCAGCCAGCGGGTGGCGGCGGCGGCGCTGAGCAAACCGGTGACGGCGAACAGGCCCAGTTGGCGGATGCCGTTGAAGTCGGACAGCAGAAAAACCACGTAGGCGATGGCTGTGCTCAGCACGCCGAGCCGCAGGGTGGGCCAGATTCTAAGCGCATGGCCGGCGCCGCGCGCGCGCCCCTGGAGGTGCGAGAACAGGTGCAGCGGATAGTCCACGGCGACGCCGATGAGGGTGATGCCGAAAGTTAAAGTGATGCCGTGGATGCTGCCGAACACCAGCAGCACCGCCGCCGTGGCGGCGGCGATGCCGAACACCAGCGGCACCAGCGCGAGCCCCAGCATGCGCAGCGAGCCGAGGGCGAGGAACAAAAAAACGCCGGTGAACAAAACCGCGAGAAAACTGAGCAGGCGGACATCGGCGGTGATTTCACGGCGCGTCTCCAGAGCGAAAGCGCCGGGGCCGGTGACGGCCAGGCTGAGTTGCGGCGTGTTTTTTTTAAGCGCGGCGAATTCCCGTTCCAGCGCGCTGATGGCGGCGTGCTGCGCGTCGGGGTCAAAAGCCCCGGCGCGCATTTCCAGCAGCAGCAAAGTGCGCGCCTTGTCGCGCGAAAACCACACGCCGTCCAGCAGCCGCGGCCCCGCTTCTTCGGCCGCGCCCTGGTCGCGGAACAAAGTGAGCAGGCGCAGCAGGTCACCGCCGAGGTCGCGGCGGAAGAATTGTTTTTCCAGCGGGCCGAGGGGCGACATCAGCCCCTGCAGCCGCTGCTGCATCGCATCGCGCAGTTGCGCCTCGCTGAAACGTTCGCCAGCGCCCGGCGGGCCGAGCAGGTAGCGGTAGCGCAGCAGCAGTTCCAGGTCGGCGCCGCTGAAATCGGGCAGGCCGTTTTGCACCGAGTCAAAATGCCCGCTGTTTTTTAATTTTTCGGCGAGGGCGCGGTTGGCATCGCGCAGTTGTTCGGCCGGCGCGCCTTCCATGGCGGCGAAAACCAGGCTCGCGGTGGCGCCCTGGTCCAACTGGTTCAGCAGCAGGCGGTCTTTTGCGGTTTCCCCGGGCGGGGTGAACACGGTGAGGTCGGTGGTGACGGTGAAGCGCGTCGCCAGCACCAGCAGCGCGGCGGCGGCGGCGGCGGTGAAGGCGGCGCCTTTGAGAAACCGGGAGTGAAAAAAAAACGCCACCGCTCAGCGGATGAAGTTGTAGTCCAGCGTGATAAGCGAGCGCGTGCCGTCATCTTCGTGCACCAGAAGCGTGCTGATGCGGTTGGCGCTGCCGGTGACATCCACGGCGTTGATGAATTTTTTCAGTGCTTTGCGCTGCGGCACCAGGCGCAGGCTCCACTCCCCCCGGTCGCCGCTCAGTTCCACCTCGTAAATCTCCAGCACCGTGGCCAGGTCGCCGGCCATGGTGGCGCGCATGCTGTCGATGAACAGGCGAATGGACGGGTGCGAATCGATTTCAATGAAGCGCACTTTGTCGGTTTCGTTTTTGCTGTCCATGCGTTTGATGATCACCGTGCTTTCGTCAATGATGATGGATTCGCGGTACGGCTTGGTGACGATTCTGCGCAGCGTGTGCGGCGCCTTGAAGTGCATCTCGCCGCTGACGGCGAACTCGCCGCCGCTGAGAAACTCGGCCTGTTTTTGCTCGGTGAAGGCGGCGTCAATTAAGCGAATGCCGCCCAGTTCCTTCATCAGCGCCGGCAAATCCCACGCGCCGTCCGCCGCCGCCGGCGTCCACAACGCCGCAGCGCACAGCGCGGCGAGGGTGAGGGTGAGGTTTTTCACGGTGCGCTCGTTTGGTCGGCCGGGGGCAGGGTAATGCATTATACCCCACGCGCAAAAACCTCCCGGTGCACACTGTACACCAGCGCGCCGAGCAGCAGCAGCGCACAACCCTGGTGCGCCGCCGCCAGCGGAGTCGGTACGCCGTGCACCAACGTGGCGATGCCGAGTGCCGCCTGCACCGCCGCCATCACTACCACCGTCACCGCCGCCACCCGGCGCCGCGCGACCGCCGCCCACGCCGTCACCATCACCACCGACAGCAGCGCCATGGCGCGGTGGGTGAACTGGATGGCCACAGCGTTGTCCGCAAAGTTGCGCCACCACGGCGCCATCGCAAACGCATCCGGCGGCAGCAGGTGTCCGCCCATCAGCGGGAAGGTGTTATGCACGAATCCGGCGCGCGACCCGGCGACCATGCCGGCGTAGGCGGCGGTGGCGAACACCACGGCGGTGGCGGCGAGGCCGAAACATGCGCGCGCGCTCCACACCGCCGGCGCCGGCGGCCGCAGGCAATGCAGCGCAAGCCACCATAGCCACACGAACAAAGCAAGCGCCAGCGCCAGGTGCGCGCTCAGGCGGAACGGGCTGACCCGCGGATTGTCCACCAGTCCGCTCTGCACCATAAACCAGCCGAGTACGCCCTGCAGCGCGCCGAGCAAAAAAATCAGCGCAAGTTGCAGCGCAAACCCGGCCGGCAGCCGGCGGCGCATGAGAAACAATAAAAACGGAATCAAAAAAACCAAAGCCACCGCGCGCCCCAGCAGGCGGTGCGCGTATTCAATCCAGAAAATTAATTTAAAACCGGCCAGGTCCACCGGGCGCAAACGGTATTCCGGAAATTGCTGGTACTGCAAAAACACCGCGCCCCAGTCTTCTGCATTCAGCGGCGGCACCGCGCCCAGCAATGGCCGCCACTCCACCATGGACAGCCCGGCCCCGGCCAGCCGCGTCACGCCGCCCAGCACCACCATGCACACCACCAACGCGCAGCACAGCAACAGCCAGCCGCCCACCGCGCGCGGCGTTTGGAGATGCGGGGGAAAGAAGGCGCGGGGTGGATGCACGGGTTTTGCCGCTCAGACCGGCATTCCGGAGGTCGGGGGCACCGTTTTCGGCGTCTGCACCGTCACTTTTAACGTCGGAGGCACCATCTTCGGGGTTGCCGCCACGAAACCAAGCCCGCCGGTCACCGGATTGGCGGTGCATGCGGCGGGGGCGGCGGTGCGGGTTTGCATTTTGATGATGTTAGTTTGCAAGGCGGCGGCCGGCAAGCGCACCTGTTATACTGCCGGCATGAAAGCGTCCGATCTTTTTGTGCGTTGTCTTGAGACCGAGGGCGTGGAATATATTTTCGGCGTACCGGGCGAGGAGAACGCCGATTTTATGATGTCCCTGGAAAAATCCGGGCGCATTCGCTTTGTGCTGACCCGCCACGAACAGGGCGCGGCGTTTATGGCCGAGATTTACGGCCGCCTGACCGGCAACCCGGCCGGCTGCCTCGGCACCCTGGGGCCGGGCGCGACCAATTTAATCACCGGTGTCGCCGACAGCAACATGGACCGCGCGCCCATGCTGGTGCTGACCGGGCAGGGGGCGTCCACCCGGCTGCACAAGGAGTCGCACCAGGTGATGGACGTGGTGAAGATGTTTGAGCCGGTGACCAAGTGGGCGATCCGGGTGATTGCGCCGGGCAACATTCCGGAGATTGTGCGCAAGGCGGTGCGGGTTGCGCGCACCGAAAAACCCGGCGCGTGCCACATTGAGTTGCCGGAGGATTTGGCCAAGGCCGAGGTCACGGAAACGCCGCTGCAGCCGCGCCTGTTCCGCCGCCCGGTGCCGGATGAAAAAATCGTGCGGCGCGCTTTCGACAAAATTAAGCGCGCCAAACGCCCGGTAATCATCGCCGGCAACGGCTGCATCCGCCGCCGCGCCAGCCGGCAGTTGCGGCGGTTCTGCCGCAAGACCGGCATCGGCGTGGTCAGCACGTTCATGGCCAAGGGCTGCGTGGACATGGATGCCGGCTACTGCCTCTACACCGTCGGCCTCGGCAGCAAAGACCTGGTGAACCTCGCCATTGACGACGCCGACCTGGTGCTCACCATCGGCTACGACATGGTGGAATACCACCCGCGCCTGTGGAATCCGCGGCGCGACAAGGACATCGTGCACATGGATTTTCTGCCGGCCGAGATCGACGCCAACTACCATCCGGGCGTGGAGGTGGTCGGCGACCTGGCGCACACTTTGTGGATGCTGAACGAGTGCGTGAACGAAACCGGCGGTCTGAGTTTTGATTTAAGCGGCCAGCGCGAGGTGCGCGGCAAAATGCTCGCCGAGTTCACCGCCCACCGCGACGACGACACCGAAGGCGCCATCCGCCCGCAGAAAGTTCTGTGGGACGTGCGCGAGGTGATGGGCGCCGGCGACATTCTGCTGTCCGACGTGGGCGCGCACAAAATGTGGATCGCGCGCCATTACCAGTGCCATGAGCCGAACACCTGCCTCATCCCCAACGGTTTCTGCTCCATGGGTTTCGCGCTGCCCGGCGCCATTGCGGCGCACCTGGTGCATCCCGGGCGGCGCGTGCTGGCGGTTTGCGGCGACGCCGGTTTCATGATGAACGTGCAGGAAATGGAAACCGCCAAACGCCTCGGCGCCGGCATCGTGGTGATGGTCTGGGAGGACCATGCGTACGGTTTAATCGCGTGGAAACAAACCAACGAGTTCGGCCGCCACACCGATTTGTCTTTCGGCAACCCCGACTGGCTGAAACTCGCCGACAGTTTCGGCTGGCACGGCCACCGCGTGGACAACAGCCGCGACCTGAAGCAGACGTTGCAAACCGCGCTCAGCGAAAAGGGCCCGAGCCTGGTGGTGCTGCCCATTGATTACCGTGAAAACGCGCTGCTGACCAAACGCCTCGGCGAAATTGTGATGCGCGGTTGACCGCCTCACCCTCACCCTTATCCGGAGATAACCATGTCCGACGAAATGCAAAGTTTTCTGCTGCGCTTTCTTGAAGTGATGTCGCTGCTGTTTATTTTTGTCATCGGCGTCGTTCTGCTGGCGCTCATGGTTCTGTACATTATCGACATCAGCCAGACCCAGCACGCCATCCGCCGCAACTATCCGGTGATTGGCCGGCTGCGCGCGTTTTTTGAGCGCCTCGGGGAATTTTTCCGCCAGTATTTTTTCGCCATGGACCGCGAGGAGTTGCCGTTCAACCGCGCCCAGCGCTCGTGGGTGTACCGCGCGGCGAAGAATGTGGACAACACCGTCGCCTTCGGCTCCACCCGCGACCTGCGGCCGGCGGGCACTGTTTTGTTTGTCAACTGCCCGTTCCCGACCCTCGGCGAGGACGCGGTGCCGCCGGCGCCGGTGACCATCGGCCCGCACTGTGAAAAACCGTTCACCACCTCCTCGCTGTGCAACATCTCCGGCATGAGTTTCGGCGCCATCTCCAGGCCGGCGGTGCTGGCGCTGTCCAACGGCGCGCGCATGGCCGGCGCGTGGCAGAACACCGGCGAGGGCGGCCTGTCGCCGCACCATCTATCCGGCGGCGCCGACCTGGTTTTTCAAATCGGCACCGCCAAGTACGGCGTGCGCACCCTGGACGGCGCATTGGACGAAAACAAACTGCGCGAAGTCGCGGCGGTTGATGCGGTGCGCATGTTCGAACTCAAACTCAGCCAGGGCGCCAAGCCCGGCAAGGGCGGCATTCTGCCCGGCGGCAAGGTGACCGACGAGATCGCCGCCATCCGCGGCATCCGCCGCGGCGATGATTCCATCAGCCCCAACCGCCACCCTGAAATCAACAGCGTCGCCGACCTGCTGGATTTTCTGAACCGCATCCGCGGCCTCACCGGCAAGCCCGTCGGCTTCAAGGCGGTGGTCGGCGCCTATGGCTGGCTGGATGAATTTTTCACTCTAATTAAAGAGCGCGGCGAGGAGTGCGCGCCGGACTTCATCACCGTGGACGGCGCCGATGGCGGCACCGGCGCCGCGCCCATGGCGCTCATTGATGACATGGGCCTGCCGTTGCGCGAAAGCCTGCCGCTGCTGGTGGACAAGTTGTGCGCCCACGGCCTGCGCCGGCGCATCAAGGTGGTGGCCTCGGGCAAACTCATCACGCCCACCGAAGTGGCCTGGGCGCTGTGCATGGGCGCCGACTTCACCGCCTCGGCGCGCGGTCCCATGTTCGCCCTCGGCTGCATTCAGGCGCTGCAGTGCAACAAAAACACCTGCCCCACCGGCATCACCACCCACAACCCGCGCCTGCAAAAAGGCCTGGATCCGAAAAACAAAGCGGCCCGCGTCTGCGCCTACCTGCAAAACCTGGTGCACGAAGTCGGCATCATCGCCCACTCCTGCGGCGTCCCCGAACCCCGCCGCCTGAAACGCTTCCACGCCCGGGTGGTGACGGAGGGCGGGGTTTCGGTGGGGTTGGATGAGTTGTTTCCGGAGGTGAAAGCGTAGCGCAGTTGCATCCGGCGGCGTTCTCGATAGCCTCCTGTGGATATTTTGTTTTGAGAATTGGGGACTGGTGTGTGCGGTGGCATCTGGTGCATATCGAAGCGCACAGCATTGCAGTGAAGTTTCTCAAACCCGCCCCATTTTTGCTAAAATTCCCCAATGCCCCTCTTCCTCCCCCTCGCCATAGTGTGGATTGCCTTGTCCGGTTTTTGGACCGCGTGGCTGCTCATCCTCGGTGTGGC
>JAPPPZ010000099.1 GCA_028817275.1 Gammaproteobacteria bacterium | reverse complement strand
GGGAGAAGATGCTGAACGACGGGGACGAGGTGGTGGTGATGCCGCCGCTTAAGGGGGGGTGAGGCAGGCCATCGCCATCATGCCAATTTGCGCGGCGCAAAATCCCGCATCCCGCCGCGCCCGGCCAAGGGCGCACCATGCACGAAGAACCCCGAAGCCGGCGTAAGATGAAAACCAACCAAATCATCCACGGCGATGCGGTGGCCGAGTTGGCCGGGTTTGCCGATGGCAGTTTTGATTTGACCGTGTTCTCGCCGCCTTACGACAGCCTGCGCGACTACCAGGGCTACGCCTGCGACCTGCACGCCCTGGGCGAACAGTTGTACCGCGTCATCAAAGACGGCGGCGTGGTGGTGATGGTGATTCAAGACCAAACATGCGACGGCAAAAAAACCCTGACTTCGTTTCGCACGATTTTGGACTGGTGCGACAGCATCGGCTTCGGTTTGTTTGAATGCAACATCTACCGCAAACAGGGCAAGGACGGCGCGTGGTGGTCGAAGCGGTTTCGCGTCGACCATGAGTACATGCCGATTTTTATCAAGGGCGGCAAGCCGAAACATTTCGACAAAACCGCAATCAAAATTCCGACCAAACACGGCGGCAAGGTCATGCACGGCGGCGCCAACCGCAACAAAGACGGCATCACCGTCGACTCGCGGCGCATGACCATCAACCCGACCAAATGCCCCGGCACGATTTGGAACTACGCCAACGGCGGCGACAAAGTCGCGCTCAAGCGCCGGCATCCGGCCGCGTATCCGGACAAAATTCCCTACGACTTCATTCAAGTTTTCACCCGCAAAGGCGATGTGGTGCTGGACCCGATGGTGGGTTCCGGCTCCACCGCCATTGCGGCGCATCTGCTGGGCCGGCGGTATGTGGGCATTGACCTCAGCGCCGAGTATTGCGAACTGGCGCGGGCCAGAATACGGGCGATGCAGTCCAACCTGGTCGCCGGTTTCAAAAACACCGGCCAGGCCTGGCGCGCACAACCCAAAGTGCAGGCAAGGCGGCAAACCCGGCAGGGGAGATTGTCAATTCCGGAGTGCGCATAGCGGCGGTGAGGGCGGGAGGTTTAATGCCAGGCCCGCCTTGCAATCTTCCCCCGCCCCGGCTACACTTCCCCCGCTCCCCAACCAACCCAAGCGGAGGACGTAAAAATGAAAAACCCCCTGGACTCCATCACCGGAACCATTGCCAGCGGCGTTGTGCTGACAATTGTTCTGTACTTCATCGTCAGCGGCGCGCTGTGAGCGCTTAACCGAAGCGAGGTAACCGTCATGAACGCTGAAATTTTAATCTTTGACCGCTGGCTGCACATTCTGGCCGGCATCACCTGGATCGGGTTGCTGTACTACTTCAACTTCGTCCAGGTTCCCGGCCTCGCCGCGGCCAAGGCCGACGGCACCGCCCCCGGCATCACCAAGCACATCGCGCCGCGGGCGCTGTTGTGGTTTCGCTGGGCCGCGGTGGTCACCTGGGTGACCGGGTTTTTGTACCTGCTGAGCGGCCATGCCGCCGGCGGCGCGATGGCCGCCTTCACCCTGCAGGGCGCGGCGCTGCCCATCGGCATCGGCGCCTGGCTCGGCACCATCATGCTGCTCAATGTGTGGGGCATCATCTGGCCGAACCAGAAAAAAGTGCTCGGCATGGTGGAGGCCAGCGACGAGGAAAAAGCCAAGGCCGCCCGCCGCGCGCTGCTCGCCTCGCGCACCAACACCATGCTGTCCATTCCCATGCTGTTCTTCATGATCACCGGCTCGCCGGCGCACCAGATGGGGATTTTTGGCTGAGCGGCTTTGGCTCCGCAACCGGGCGGCTTCTCTTTCCGAGAGCCGCCCTTTTTATTTAACCGCCGGTGATGGCCTCGGCGCGGTTGCTGAACACCCAGTCGGCGCCGATGCGCAACTCGCGGCGCAGGCTGTTTTTGGAATCCACAAAACCCACGCCGACCTTGATGCCGTCGGCGCGCAACTCATGGCGCAGGCGTTTGTGCAGCAGCAGAAAATGCCCGGCCACGCCGCCGATGCCGAGGGCGCGCGCCTCGCGCACCACTTGCCGCGTGTTGGTTTCGGCGACCAGGATTTTGCAGGCGGCGGGGAAGTTGTCCAGTTGCGCCAGAATGCCGCCGTGCAAACTCAGCAGGTGAAAATCCCGGCACGCAGCCAGTTTTTGCAAATCCCGGGCCAGCGCGGCATTGCAGCGCGGCGCGTAGGTTTCCGCCTTGACCTCAATCATCAGGTGCAGTTTGCCGCCGAAAATTTCCGCCACCTCGGCCAGCGCCGGCAACTCCGCGCACCTCTCCCGCAGCGCCGCAAACGGCAGCGCCGCCGGCCGCAAATCCGCATCGCCAAACACGCGCCCGCCGTCAGCATCATGCAAAACCACCGCGCGGCCGTCGCGGGTGAACTGCACATCCAACTCCACGCCAAAAGCGCCGCCCCGCCGGGCGCGGGCAAAAGCGGCGACGGTGTTTTCGCGCACCCGGCCGCCGTGGCAGCCGCGGTGCGCAACCACCCATCCGCCGGCCGCCGCCGCCACCGCCGGCCGCGGAATGCCGGCATAAATCCGGTTCACCAGCGGCGCGACAACGCGGACAATCATGGCGGGAACAGTGGTGGCTATGGGTGGATTCGAACCACCGACCCCGGCATTATGAGTGCCGTGCTCTAACCAACTGAGCTACATAGCCGGCAGGAAAAATCCATTGTCCACCGCGCGCCGCCGGATGTCAACCATCGGCGGATGACAGCGCCCGCCCGGCGTTTTACAATAGGCGCAAACCGCACCGGAGAATTCCCATGTCATTCAGCAACCGAGACGGCGTGATTTGGTTTGACGGCGAACTGCGGCCGT
>JAPPPZ010000138.1 GCA_028817275.1 Gammaproteobacteria bacterium | reverse complement strand
ACGCCGGGGTTGCGCGGGTCGTCCTCGGGGATGCCGGCCTCCACCTTGCCGACCAAGTCGGCGCCGACATCGGCGCTCTTGGTGAAGATGCCGCCGCCGACGCGCGAGAACAACGCCACGCTGGAGGCGCCCATGCCGAAGCCGTGGATGACATGGGCGGTGTGCGGGTCGCCGCCGAAGGCGAGGTACAGAATGCCCAGTCCCAGCAGCCCGGTGCTGGCCACGCACAGCCCCATGACCGAGCCGCCGAAGAAGGAGATGGTGAGGGCGCGCGCAATGCCGCTTTCGTGGGCGGCGACGGTGGTGCGCACGTTGGATCTGGTGGCGGTGAACATGCCGATGTAGCCGGCCACCGCCGAGCACAGCGCGCCGGTCAGAAACGCTGTCGCCGTCCGCCAGCCGAGGTCGGAGAAAAACAGCAGCACGGCGACGACGGCGACAAAGGCCGCCAGGTAGGAATATTCGCGCCGCAAAAACACCATGGCGCCATGGTGAATTTGCGCGCCGATCTCCGCCACCTTGCCGGTGCCGCCGGGATACGAGCGGATGCGCAGAAAAACCAGCAGTGCGGCGAAAAGCCCGAGCCCGCCAAAAACAGCGGGCAAAATATCAATAAAAACCATTGCCTCCTCCGGCGAAAAGT
The DNA here is from genome assembly GCA_028817275.1 of Gammaproteobacteria bacterium. Lineage (GTDB taxonomy): Bacteria > Pseudomonadota > Gammaproteobacteria > Arenicellales > Spongiicolonaceae > Spongiicolonus > Spongiicolonus versatilis. The sequence continues at coordinate 7,135 of JAPPPZ010000138.1, read as the reverse complement.
GGGAAAGGGGGGCGAGTGTATGCGCTTTTGACGGCGGCGGCAAGGGGCGGCCCCACCCTCACCCTCACCGCCGCCGTGTAAAATCGCCGGGATGGAGTCCAAACCGTTCCAACTGAGCACCGATTACACCCCGGCCGGCGACCAGCCCGGCGCAATTGCCGCGCTGGCGGACGGGGTGGAGGCCGGTGAGGCCGGGCAGGTGCTGCTGGGGGCGACCGGGTCGGGCAAGACCTTCACCGTGGCCAATGTGATTGCGCAAACCGGGCGCACCACATTAGTGCTGGCGCCGAACAAGACGCTGGCGGCGCAGTTGTATTCCGAGATGCGCGATTTTTTTCCGGGCAACGCGGTGGAATATTTTGTCTCCTACTACGACTACTACCAGCCGGAGGCATATGTGCCGGCCTCGGACACGTTTATCGAGAAAGACGCCTCCATCAACGAGCACATCGACCAGATGCGGCTGTCGGCCACCAAGGCGCTGCTGGAACGGCGCGACACGATTATCGTGGCCACGGTGTCGGCGATCTACGGCCTCGGCGATCCGCAGTCGTGGCACCGGATGATTCTGCACCTGCGGGCGGGCGCGCAACTGGAGCAGCGCGCCATGCTGAAACGCCTGGCCGAACTGCAATACACGCGCAACGAAACCGAACTGCGGCGCGGCACGTTCCGCGTGCGCGGCGATGTGGTGGACATTTACCCGGCGGAGTCGGAAAAACTGGCGCTGCGGGTTGAGTTGTTCGGCGACGAGGTGGAAAAAATTTCGCGCTTTGACCCGCTGACCGGCGACACCGAGGAAAAACTGCTGCGCGCCACCATTTACCCGAAGACCCATTATGTGACGCCGCGCGCCACGGTGCTCAGCGCCATTGAGCAAATCCGCGCCGAGTTGGGCGAGCGTCTGGAAGTGCTGCGCGCCGAAGGCAAACTGGTGGAGGCGCAGCGGCTGGAGCAGCGGACGCGCTACGACCTGGAGATGATGCATGAGTTGGGCTACTGCAGCGGCATTGAAAATTACTCGCGCTTTCTTTCCGGCCGCGCGCCCGGCGATCCGCCGCCGACGCTGATGGACTACCTGCCGCGCGAAAACTCGCTGCTGGTAATCGACGAAAGCCACGTGACAGTGCCGCAACTGGGCGCGATGTACCGCGGCGACCGTTCGCGCAAGGAAACGCTGGTGGAGTACGGCTTCCGCCTGCCGTCGGCGCTGGACAACCGGCCGCTCCGCTTCGACGAGTTTGTGCACCTGATGCCGGTGACCATCTTCACTTCGGCGACGCCGGGGCCGTGGGAGTCGGAACGCTGCCCGCAACCGGTGGACCAGGTGGTGCGCCCCACCGGCCTGGTGGACCCGCAGGTGGAGGTGCGGCCGGTGGGCGGGCAGGTGGACGATTTGCTGTCCGAGATCCGCCAATGCGCCGGGCGCGGCGAGCGCGTGCTGGTGACCACTTTAACCAAGCGCATGGCCGAGGACCTCACCGACTACCTGCGCGAGCACCAGGTGCGGGTGCGCTACCTGCATTCCGACATCAGCACCGTCGAGCGCGTGGAAATCATCCGCGACCTGCGCGCCGGCGAGTTTGACGTGCTGGTCGGGATTAACCTGCTGCGCGAGGGCCTGGACTTGCCGGAAGTTTCGCTGGTGGCGGTTCTGGATGCGGACAAGGAGGGCTTCCTGCGCTCCAGCCGCTCGCTAATCCAAACCATCGGCCGCGCCGCGCGCAACATCAACGGCCGGGCGATTCTCTACGCCGACAAGACCACCGGCGCCATGCGCGAGGCCATGGACGAAACCGACCGCCGCCGCCGCCGCCAGTCGGCGCACAACCGCAAACACGGCGTCACCCCGCGCGGCGTGCAAAAAGCGGTGAAGGACATCATCGACGGCGTGGCGGTGCGCGAACAACGCCGCGGCCGCGCGCTGTCCAAAGTCGCCGAAGAAGCCGCCATCTACAACGCCAACCCCGGCGCCCTGGCAAAACTCATCGCCAAACTGGAAAAAGAAATGTTCGCCTGCGCGAAGAATCTGGAATTCGAAAAAGCCGCCGAATTGCGCGACCGGGTGCACCTGCTGAAAGAGCGGGGGTTTAAGGAGGTGGCGTGAGGGGGGTATAGTGGTGCGGATGGCTGATAATAACCCGCCAAAAATCTGTGGGCGGCGGTTGACGAGAAATTAATCGAGGAGTATGATGGCGCGAAATCGCCGTCGTTTGAGGCCGATGAGAATCGATAGGTGGTGGTTAAAATCGTGGGTAATTCGGGGGTAAGTAGCCTGCGGGTTGTTGACGTTGACAATAATTCTTCAACATGAGACATTGCACAAATGGCGTGTAGAGTGGGCATTACTACCGACCCGGAAGAAAGGAGGGCCCATTGGGCAAGCCAGTTCCCCAGGACTTTCAGGAATTGGCAGATTGTCGGTGTCCATTATTCCAAGTCCCAGGCGCAAGCCCGGGAAATAGAACTTGCACGTGCTTGGGGTTGTGAAAGTCATCCCGGTGGCGGTGGCCCCGAGTCTGCCGCTTGGCATGTATATTATTTTGAGCACAATGGCCGCTAATGCGGTCGGGAATTTCGCATGATTGACAAAGTAACCATTAAATACTTCAAGGTTTTTGAAAAGCAATCTTTCCATCTGAAAGATGCCGTGGTTTTGGCCGGCCAAAATAATGCCGGTAAAACCACCCTGCTTCAGGCGATAGCGACATGGCATTTTGCTTTCACAGAATGGCAAAAAAAAAGAGGGACATCTTCCGCCAAGCGGAGGACAAGTGTTGCGCTAACGCGCAAGGAATTTCTTTCGGTCCCGGTCCAGGCCTTTAAGTTGCTGTGGACCAATACTTTCACCGCCTTGAAAAAAGGAGAAGGCGGGGGGAGAGGTGCGGCAGCTCCCCGCATCATGAAAATCTCATTGGCGGGGAAGGATAAAGAGGGGAATCCTTGGGAGCACACCATGGAGTTTCGCTATGCGAACTCCGAATTGATCTATGCAAAACCAAGCGACCCGACAAAGTTTCCCGAGGGAATAGCCAAAGTGGTTTATATCCCCTCTTTCTCAGGCATTGAAATAGAGGAAAAAGTTCATACGCCAGAGTATCAGGAGTGGCTGATTGGCCAGGGAAAGCCCGGGGACATCATCAGAAATCTTCTGGCGGAGACTTCGGTCAAAAAGGATGCGTGGAAGGCGCTGTCTGCCGATGTGGAGGCCCTGTTTGACTATCGCCTCCTCAAACCTCAATACATCGGCCACCCTTTCATTTTATGTGAGTATCTTCCCGGCATACCCAAGGGGCAGGGTTATGGCGGCTATCCCCGGCTGGAAATCGCCGGCGCCGGCAGCGGGTTTCTGCAAACGCTGCTTTTGCTGGCGTTCTTTTATGCCCGGCCGTCAACCGTTTTGCTGGTTGACGAGCCGGATGCGCACATGCACATGATTTTGCAAAAGCAAATGTATGACCATTTGCGCGCGGTTGCCTCGAAAAGGAATTGCCAACTCATTGTCGCCACGCATTCGGAGGTCATTATAGACAACACCGACCCGACCAAAATAATTTCCTTTTACGACACGCCGCATCTCTTGATTGAAGAGACGGAGCGGGGCGAGGTGCGAGAGGCGCTGAAATTTCTCAAATCAAAAGACATCGCGCTTGCAGAGCAAGGCAAGGTTTTGTATGTGGAGGACGACAGCGATTTCAGCATCCTCCGCGCCTGGGCGGAAAGACTGGACCATCCGTTAAAAGTTTGGCTCGCCAATCCGTATTACCACCCCATCAAGGGCAGCAATCTCAGAGACGCGAAGAATCACTTCTTCGCTTTGCGCGCTTTGAAGCGCCAAATGTCCGGCGTGTTATTGCTCGATGGGGACAATAAAAATATCCCGGAGCACGACTTGCGTGCGCAGGGGTTGAAACTGCTTCGCTGGAATCGCTATGAGATAGAAAACTATCTCATCCATCCTGATGTAATCAACCGTTTTGCAGAGCAAAAATCTGTCCCTATTTTTGCATCGGTAGCGGTAAACGAACTGCAGCGCATGCTGCCCCCCGCTGTGATGGAAAATCCATTGGACAATCACGATTACATGCAAGCAACGGCCGCGAGTAAATCCATTCTTCCGCAAATTTTCTTCGCGGCAGGCATGGCAATTGGCAAGTCGGAATATTACCAAATTGCCGAAATCATGCGTCCCGAAGAAATTCATGACGAAGTTAAAGAAATGCTCAATGCAATAGCAAGGCATTTCAAGGTAGAGGGGGCATGAATTCTCGGTTGAATTCGCCCGCATTCTTGCTGCGCTGTAATGGCGGGCAGCGCCGCAATGTTCCGGCAAGTGTATCCCGCCACAATGAGGGGGCTATTTGTGTGTTTTGCATCTCATCCGTGACACACAAACAAATTAGCGTCTCACAAAACCACAAACATGAGACACAAAACCCGTAGCGTCTCACCCATGAGACACAAACTTGGTAGCGTCTCACAAAACCGCAAACATGATACAATAGCCCCCGCATCCCAAAAGCGCCGCCACAGTGAAAACCCCTTTCCAGCCCCAAAATCTGCCGCTTGAATCCCTGAACTGGGCATCCCTGGTCCCCCACCTGGGCGCTGCCCACGAGGGACTCGCGCGTTTCGACGCCCTGCTCGGCAATATCCCGAATACCGCGCTGCTGTTGGCGCCGCTGACGGCACAGGAGGCGGTGCTGTCGTCGCGCATTGAAGGCACCCAGGCCTCCCTTGAGGATGTGTTGCGCTTTGAAGCGGAGGGCAAAGCGGAAGGCGAAAAACGGGACGACATTCAGGAGGTCATCAACTACCGCATCGCGTTGAACCGCGCCCACGACCGCATGCAAACCCTTCCCCTGTCCGGGCGGTTGCTCAAAGAAGCCCACCGCATCCTCCTCGACGGCGCGCGCGGCAAAAACAAAACGCCCGGTGATTTCCGCTCCGGCCAGGTGTATATCGGCAAAACGCGGGACATCGAACAAGCCAAATACATCCCGCCGGAAGCGCCCAAAATCCCGGCGCTGTTCGCCAACCTGGAAAAATACATGCACCGCAACGAACAGGACACGCTGGTGCAACTCGCCATCGTCCACGCCCAATTCGAAATCATCCACCCATTCTGGGACGGCAACGGCCGCATCGGCCGGCTGCTGATACCGCTGTTCCTCTACCACAAACAAGCCATCTCCGCCCCCTGTTTTTATCTCAGCGAATACTTGGAAAAGAATCGCGGGGATTATTACGACGGCCTGAACCGCATCACCGAGGAGGGCAACTGGGAACAGTGGATTCAATTCTTTCTGTGCGCCGTTGCCGAACAATCGCGGGTGAGCGCCGGCAAGGCGCAGTCCATCATTGACCTGAAAGAAAAAATCCTGCGCCAGGTGCAGCAGATAACGCGCTCTCAATACGCCCCGCAGATGACCGACTTCATTTTCTCCACGCCATGGTTCGCCAGCGTCCAGTTCCGCGACCAGGCCTCCGTGCCGCGCCCCAGCGTGGCGCGCTTGCTGAACCTGCTCGAAGCCGGCGGAATCATCGAAAAAATGCGACCCGGAAAAGGCCGCCGCGCCTCCATCTACTTTTTCCCCGAGTTGTTAAGAGTCATCGGGTAGCGGAATACGGTGGCTCACGCCCGATGAAACTACGGCAGCATCGATACTGATGCGGCTGCCAGCGTAGCGGGGAACGGTATGTTTCGCTGGGTGGAAAATTAAGATGCCGGTTATGCGTCAGAGCGCGCCGCCGCAGGCGCTTTTCCGCTTAGGTTTTGGCGTTTTTCTTCTGGGGGCGGTAAGGTGACACCATCCGGGACTCTGGGTGGGGTTTCTGCATCGTAGATGATGTCTTTCAACATTTTTGTTGTCAGATTTTTAGCGGTTGAGAAATTAGTCCTGTTGCAGACGGCAGTCAGCAGTATTGCCCGGGTCATGTCGGCATTCCCAAAATTTACTCCATCAAGAATGGCGTTATTAAAAGAAACGCCAGTAAGATTGCAATCTTGAAAGTAAGAAGATTCAAGATATGCACCTTGAAAATTGGCGCATTCAAAATCGGATTCTGAAAAGAATCCTAAACTTAAATTGCAGAAAGAAAAGTTGAATCGAAAAAAGCAACCCTTGCTGAATTGCAGAGAGCATTTCAAATTGGAAGAAGACAAATCCACAATCATGGATTCCCGATTTCTCAACAGACGTTTATATTCTCCGGCCAGCCGAAAAATCACAGCAAACCCCTCTTCGGCATCCAATGGAGCGGGAGTATCGTCACCATCAAGCAAAATTCCGCCCATTCTGCGAGAGACACTTTGACTTCGGACAAAACTGGAAAGCAAGCGCAAAACCGCCACCACATCGCTCTCGCTGTCACGCCCAATACGCTCCAGCGCATGCAACGCACCGATGCGCATATAGATATTCTCGGAGCCGAGCAAGTCTACCGCTCTGGTGAACCGTTCCGTGATTTGCACCTGTTCGTTAATTTGAGTTTGTTTATCCGCCACATGAGCGCGCCAAGCGGCAATCATGGCGGCGGTGAGCCCGCCCACAATAAAAATGACATTTCGCCAATCTTCCGCTTTCAAGTCAGAAAACTCACCAGTCACCCCCCAAAGGAGATAACCGCCGGCGACCGTGGCGACTGCGACAATTGCGCAGAAAATCAAAACCATTCTTTTCGCGTTCATTTTCACATCTACCCGAAATTTTAGGGTTTCGCATGTCTAAATTTGCGGATAGGGCTGTTGCCGCAAGGGCTACGATAGGCGCAGCGACTTTCGGTGTCGCGGGCGGTTGGCACGATTGGTTGGCGGCTTGGTAGAGTGCAGGAAACGGTGGAATAATACCACACCCACTTTTGGTGTAGTACGTAGTTTTCGCCGCCAAAAACCGATTAAATCGTTGGTGAGCGGTGTTGTTGTGCTAATCTATCGCTTTACCAAACCCAAACGCCGCAAACTTGCGTGCGTCGATTAATCGCCGACACCCCGGAGGCAATCATGTCCGACCTCAACATCAAACCCAACGCGCTGTTCACGGCCGACAACCTGTATGTGTTGAACGGCATGAACAGCGAGTGCATCGATTTGATTTATCTCGACCCGCCGTTTAATTCCAAGCGGTTGTATAAG
>JAPPPZ010000087.1 GCA_028817275.1 Gammaproteobacteria bacterium | reverse complement strand
TTCGTCGACGGCGGCGGTGGTTTCGACCGTGGCATTGGCGGTGTCGGTGTCGACAACGGTGACGTCGGCGCCGCGGGCGACGTAACGGTGGATGCCCATGGCGGCCAGGTAGCGGCTCTTGCGCGCGGCGGTGGTCATGGCTTGTCAGATGGCGCCGCCGGTTTGCGGGTGGCGGCGCGGGGCGGTGAGCAACTTGTTCACCGCGTTCAGGTAGGCGCGCGCCGAGGCGATGACGATGTCGGTGTCGGCGCCGTGGCCGTTGACGATGCGGCCATCGCGCTCAAGGCGCACGGTGACTTCACCCTGGGCGTCGGTGCCGCCGGTGATGGCGTTGACCGAGTAGAGTTGCAAACTGGACTCGCAGCCGGCGATGTCGGCGATGGCGCGGAACACGGCGTCCACCTGGCCGTTGCCGCTGGCCTCGCGGCTGCGCTGCTCGCCGTTGACGGTGACCGTCACCTTCGCCAGCGGCGCGCCTTCGGTTGAGGATTGCACTTCCATGGACAGCAGTTGCAGTTTTTCATCCTCCTGCCGGTGGTCGGCTTCGCTGACCAGCGCCTGCAAGTCCTCATCAAAAATTTCGTGCTTCTTGTCGGCCAATTCTTTGAACCGCGCGAAAGCCTCGTTGAGTTCACCGTCACCGTCGAACTCGACGCCAAGTTCACGCAGCCGCGTGGCGAAGGCGTTGCGGCCGGAGTGCTTGCCGAGCACCATGCGGTTGGCGTCCCAGCCCACATCCTGGGCGCGCATGATTTCGTAGGTTTCGCGGCTTTTAATCACGCCGTCCTGGTGGATGCCGGCCTCGTGGGCGAAAGCGTTGGCACCGACGATGGCTTTGTTGGGCTGCACGGCGAAGCCGGTGATGGTGGACACCAGGCGGCTGGCGGCGACGATGTGCTTGGTTTCAATGCGCGTGTCGCAGTTAAAAAAGTCGCGGCGCGTGCGCACCGCCATGACAATTTCCTCCAGCGACGCGTTGCCGGCGCGCTCGCCGAGGCCGTTGATGGTGCACTCCACCTGCCGCGCGCCGGCGGTGACCGCGGCCAGCGAGTTGGCCACGGCCACGCCGAGGTCGTCGTGGCAGTGCGCCGACCACACGACTTTGTCGGCGTTGGGCACGCGCTCGCGCAACTCCTGAATCAACCCGCCGAACTGCGCCGGCATGGTGTAGCCGACGGTGTCGGGAATGTTGATGGTGCCGGCGCCGGCCTTGATGGCGGCCTCCAGTACGCGGCACAAAAAGTCGCGCTCCGAGCGGCCGGCGTCCTCCGGCGAGAACTCCACATTGTCGGTATGGTTGCGCGCGCGCTTAACCGCTGCTGCTGCGGCGGCCAGTACCTCCTCCGGCGGCATGCACAACTTGTCGCGCATGTGAATCGGCGAGGTGGCGATGAAGGTGTGGATGCGCGCGGCGCTGGCCGGCGCCACGGCCTCGGCGGCGCGGTCGATGTCGGCGGAGTTGGCGCGCGCCAGGCCGCAGACCACGCTGTCCTTCACCGCCGTGGCCACCGCGCGCACCGCCTCAAAATCGCCGGGGCTGGCGATGGGAAAACCGGCCTCAATCACATCCACGCGCATTTTTTCCAGCATGCGGGCGATGCGGATTTTTTCATCCAGCGTCATGGACGCGCCGGGACTCTGCTCGCCGTCGCGCAGCGTGGTGTCAAAAATAATCAGTGGGTCGCTCATGGCGTTGCCTCCCGTTGTTGCAGGTGGTGGCGGCGGTTTTTTTCAAAACCGCGCGCCGGGAAAAGTTGGGCAGTGGGGGAGTGTTAAACAGAGCGCGCCTTGCGGCGCAGCAGCAGGCCGGGGCGGCGCCGGGCGGCGGGGGCGAGGGGACGGTGTGGACGCTGCCTCATGGGGGCGAGTATACGGCGGCCGGCGGCGGGGCGCAAGCCCTGGCTTGCGCCCGTTTTTCAGCGGTGGCGGCTGCTTAGAATTGCAATTCGCCGCTGAGGAGGTTGGCGGTGGTGAGGCCGTCTTCCATGCCGACGGCCAAGCCGAGGTTCAGCCGGCCGGCGGTTTTGCGGGCGGTGAGGCTGAGGCGTTCCTCCTCGGCGCCGCTGCCGGTGAGGTATTTGGATCCTTCCAAGCGGAGGTTCACGGTTGGCGACTGCCACTCCACGCCGCCGCCCAGGTCGCCGGCGGCGCCGGTGTCGCCATCGCCGCTGTCGTGGCGGAGGTTCACGGTTAAAAATGACCGCCACGCATCGCGCCGGCCGCTGAGTTCGGCGGCGGCGTTGATGCGCAGCGCATCGGCGTCCACCGCCGGCAGGACGTTGCCGTTGCTCAGCACCGCCCGCTCCAACTCGGCGCGCGACCATTGGCCGGCGAGGTTCAGGTGCACATTGTCCAGCGGCGCATATGTCGCGCCGAGGGCGGCGGTGGTGACGGTCACATCGGTTTTGGCGGCGGCGCCGGGTTCTTTTAACTCGGCATCGCCGGTGCCGTGGCCGATGGTGGTCCAGAGTTTGGTTTTGGCGAACTTGCGCGTGAGGTAGGGGTGTACGCTGGTCACTTTGGTTTCCAGATTGTCGCTGCCGTTGAAGTCCATGTCGCTGTTGCTTCGGGTGATGGCGATGCCGAGCAGGCCGTTTTTCCAGGCCGTGTCCGCGCCGAGGTGCAAGGCGGTGGTGTCGCCGTCGTAGGCGGTGCCGTCGTGGTCGCCCTCGGTTGCGGCATAGCCGCCGCTACCCCAGAAGTTGATGCCGCCGTTGTCGTGGGCGAGGGAGAAGGCGCTTTGGCGCAATACATCCCCGGCAGTCGCCGCAGGGGCCGCGTTAAAGGTGCTTGCGCCGTCAAACCGCAGCCGTTTGCCGATGGCTTGCGCCGCCAGTTGGCCGATGCCGATGGCGGTGGCGGCCAGGGGGGTTTTGACCCGGGCCGCGCGGGCTGTGGGGTTGTCGTCGTCATCGGTGATGCGCACGGTCAGCGCCGCCCCGACGACGGTATTCGCAATCCCCGGGTCGGCGAGCGTCAGCGTGAAGGCGCGGCGGGCGTCGGTGGCGGCGTTGTCGGCGGTGTTGATGGTGAAGGTTTTGGTCGCGCCGGCGGCGTCGGAGGTGGCGAAGGTGACGCTGCCGGTGGTGGCGGATGTGATGTCGGCGATGCTGCCGGTGGCGGCCCAATTGATGGTGGCGGCGGCGTAGAAGGAATCGCCGGTCAAGGTGATGGTGTAGGTGGCGGACGCGCCTTCGGCGATGGCGGATGGCCCGGTGAGGGCAAGGGCGCGGGCGGTGTCGTCGTCGAGGATGGTGACGGTGAGGCCGGTGGCGGAGGCCGGGGCGATGGTGATTTCGCTGTCGCGCGCGCCGCTTTTGGCCAGGGTGAGCGTGAAAGTTTCGCCGGGCTCGGGGGTGGAGTCCTGGGCGGTGGTGATGGTGAAAGTCACCTCGGATTCGGAGGCGTCGCCGGCGAGGAAAAACAGATTGTCGCCGGACAGGGAACCGCTCACCGGGTTGCCGCTGCCTATTCTGTATTGTTGGAAATCGGCGTTGGCGGCGGTGCCGGCGGTGTAATTCACGGCAATGGTAAATCCGGCGCCGGTGACGGCGGGCCCGGTGCGGGTGACGGTGAAAGTGGCGGTTTCGCCCTCGGCGATGGTGGATGGCCCGGTGAGGGTGAAGGTGTGGGTCTGCGCTTGCGCCGGCGCGGCGACGAGGAAAAGCGCGGTGAGGATTAGCGCGCTAAGTGCTTGATTTATAAGCGAAAATGCGGGGGGGGGGGGCGATGTGGGTGCGGGTTTTCATGGCGTTGGCCTCCGAGGGTGAGGGTGGAAAGTGCCGGGAGGATAGCACGGCTTTGGCGGCGGCGTCACCTTCACCCCTGGGGCGGGCGCGGTTTGCCGCCCAGTCTTTTGCGGCCGGTGAGGAGGTGGATGACCGGGCCGGACAGCGCGTAAATCAGCGAGCAGGCGAACAGGACGCGCGGCGGGTCGAAAGAAATGAGCGCGTAAACGGCGACCACGCCGACCACGGCGACGAAAGGGACTTTGCCTTTGAGGTCCAAATCCTTAAAACTGCGGTAGCGGATGCCGCTGACCATGGCCAGGCCGAGGGCGAGGGTTAAAGTGACGGAAAAAATTTTAACCTCAAAACCGCTGATGCCGTAACGCTCCACCACCCACACAAACGCCGCCATCAGCGCCGCCGCCATGGGGCAGGGCAGGCCGTGGAAATAACGTTTGCCGGAAACTTTTTGCGTGTTGAAGCGCGCCAGGCGCAGCGCGGCGGAGGCAACGTAAACAAATGCCGCCAGCCAGCCGAACTTGCCGGCGCCCGACAGCGACCACTCAAACATCACCAGCGCCGGGGTCAGGCCGAAGCAAATCACATCGGCGAGGGAGTCGTATTCCTTGCCGAAGTCGCTGGAGGTGCCGGTCATGCGCGCGATGCGGCCGTCCAGCCCGTCCATGACCATGGCCACAAAAATCGCCCCGGCGGCGGTTTCAAAACGCCCGGCGGTGGCTTCAATGATGGAGTAAAAACCGGCGAACAGGCCGGCCGTGGTGAACAAATTCGGCAGAATGTAAATCCCCCGGCGGCGGATGTCGGGGGCGCCGGGGGGGAGGGGGAATTTGGGCTTGAGGGGCATGGAAAGGGAAACCAGTTTACAAATCCAGCGGCGCGTTTTCAAGGGAGCGCTGGGTGAACAGAAAACGGCCGCCGCAGACAAAGCCGAGTTGCTGCCAGTCGGTTTTGTTTAATTTTTCCAGCGCGGCGGTGAGGTCGGTGGGCTGTTTTGCAAACAGCGCGAGCACCGAGCCGTCAAAAGCGGCGGCGCGGTGGAGGAAGAACGGCGACTCGTTTCTGGTTTTGCAGTTGACATAAATGCGCGGCGCCGGCGAGCGGGGGTAGGCGCGGCCCCACTGCCACCAGTTGCGGTCGTTGAATTTGCGGATGCGCCGCTGCAGGAGAATTTTTTTGTGGCGGTTCAGGGCCGGGTCGTGGCGGTTGTAAATCATGCGGCGGGTGGCGCCGGTTTTTGCCGTTTGCGAGCAGACGAAGTCGGTGCAGCCGCGCCTGGGGTTGGTGAAAATCCGGTCGGCGCCGCTGACCGCGCCGACTTTGACCGTGAACACATCGCCGACGGTGCGGGTTTTTTTGCAGGTAAAGCCCGGCGCATCAAACCAGATTTGCCCGGCCTGAAAACGAAACACCCGGCCGTCGGCCAGGGTTCTGCCGCGCCGCCCTTTCTGCCAGCGCCACACTGCGCAAGTGGGGGAGAAGCCGGGGAAAATTTTTTCGTCGCCGGTTTCGCGGCAGTGGGTGAACGCGCCTTCGGCGAACAGGCGGCGGTTGAGTTTGCGCGCGCAGGTGGCTTTGAAAAAATCGCGCGGCGTGATGAAAATTAATTCGCCGCCGTCGCGCAGATGGTCGAGGCATTTGTCAATGAAGAACAAATAGAGGTTGCTGCGGCGGTCAAAATTTTCCATGTGCAGCAGTGCGCGGGTGGCCGGCGGAATATCCTGAAAGCGCACATATGGCGGGTTGCCGATGACGGTGGCGAATTTTTCGGCGCGCGGGCGGGCGAAAAAATCGGCGTGAATGATGCGGCCGTCACCGCCGAGTTTGCGCTGAATTTCCACCCCCACGCAGTCGGCGCCCAGTTGCCGCATGAACGCGCCATCGCCGCAGGCCGGCTCCAGGGTTCTGCCGTGGTTTTTTTTCAGCGCCAGCATTTCGCGGACGATGTTGTCCGGCGTGAACACCTGCCCGAAATTGCGCACCGCGCGGTTCATTGCGGCGGCGGCGGGCGCAGTTCCGCCACCACATCGGCCCCGCCGCGCACCTTGTCGCCGAGTTTTATTTTCAGTTGCGCGTGCTCGGGAAGATAAAGGTCCACTCTTGAGCCGAAGCGGATGAAGCCGTAGCGCTGGCCGGTGTGCAGGCGCTGGTGCGGGCTGGCGTGGCACAGGATGCGGCGGGCGATGAGGCCGGCGATTTGCACGCACACCACATCGGCGCCGCCATCGCCGTGAATCCACATCATGTTGCGCTCGTTTTGCGCCGAGGATTTGTCCAGGGCGGCGTTGAAAAATTTTCCCGGGAAATATTTTATCCGGCGCACTTCCCCGGCCAGCGGCGCGCGGTTTGCGTGCACCGAAAACACGTTCATAAACACGCTCACCATCAGCGCCGGCCGTCTGAGGTAGGGGTCCTCGGCGCGGCCGGCGAACACCACCTTGCCGTCGGCCGGGGCCACCACCAAACCTTCACCTTGCGGCACCGTACGCTTCGGGTCGCGGAAAAATTGCAGGACAAAAACCAGCGCCAGCCAGCACGGCAGCGACCACCAGCCGGCCAGCCAGGTCGCGGCCAGCGCGACAGCGAGGGTGACGGCGACGGCGCCCCAGCCTTCTTTGGCAATCAGCGGCTGGCTTTTGGTTTTCACTGCGCCACCGTCGGCACCGTCAGTTGAGCGACTTGTCCACCACTTTGCCGGCCTGAATCCACGGCATCATGGCGCGCAATTTTTCGCCCACCGTTTCCACCGGGTGGGTGCGGCCGCGGTCGCGCAACTGCTGGAACTTTTTGCCGCCGCTGCGGTTTTCCTCCATCCACTCTTTGGCGAATTTGCCGGACTGGACTTCCTCCAGAATGCGCTTCATCTCGGCGCGCGTGGCGTCGTTGACGATCCGCGGACCGCGGGTCAGGTCGCCGAACTCGGCGGTGTTGGAAATGGAGTAGCGCATGTTGGAGATGCCGCCCTCGTAAATTAAATCCACGATTAATTTAAGTTCGTGGAGGCACTCAAAGTAGGCCATCTCCGGCGAATAGCCGGCCTCCACCAGCGTCTCGAACCCGGCCAGCGCGAGGGCGGTGGCGCCGCCGCACAGCACGGTCTGCTCGCCGAACAGGTCGGTTTCGGTTTCCTCGCGGAAGGTGGTTTCAATGACGCCGGCGCGGCCGCCGCCGTTGGCGCAGGCGTAGGACAGCGCGATGTCGCGCGCGCTGCCGCCGGCGTCCTGCTGCACGGCGATTAGAGTCGGCACGCCGCCGCCGGCGGTGAAAGTGGAGCGCACCAGGTGGCCGGGGCCTTTGGGCGCGACCATGAACACGTCATTGTCGGCCTTCGGCTTGATGAAACCGAAGTGAACGGAAAAGCCGTGGGCGAAAGCAAGCGCCGCGCCGGGCGCCAGGTGCGGGGCGATGTCGGACTCGAACAGCGCCGGCTGCTTCTCATCCGGCGCCAGCACCATCACCACGTCGGCGCGCGCCACCGCCTCGGGCACGGCAGCCACCGCCAGCCCGGCTTTTTCCGCCTTGCCGCGCGACGGCGAGTCGGCGCGCAGGCCCACCACCACTTCCACGCCGCTGTCATTCAGGTTGTTGGCGTGGGCGTGGCCCTGGGAGCCGTAGCCAATCACGGCGACGACCTTGTTCTGAATGATGGACAGGTCGGCGTCTTTATCGTAGAAAACTTTCATGGTTCCTCCGCTGGGTCGGGTGAAAGAGTCGGTGTCAACAGAAAATCAGCCGGCGGCATGGCCGCCTCTCAGCGCACGGTAAGCGCGCGGCCGCCGCGGGCGATGCCGGAGATGCCGCTGCGCACCACCTCCACGATGCGGTTCGGCGACAGCGCCTCGAGGAAAGCGTCGAGTTTGCCGCCGGCGCCGGTGAGTTCCACGGTGTACAGCGTCTCGCCCACGTCCACCACGTTGCCGCGGAAGATGTCCACCAGCCGCTTGACCTCCTCGCGCGCCTCGCCGGTGGCCTCCACCTTGACCAGCATCAACTCGCGCTGGATGTGGCGGCCGTCGGTGAGGTCCATCAGTTTCACCACGTCCACCAGTTTGTGCAACTGCTTGGTGATCTGTTCAATCACCGCCTCGTCGCCGCCGGTGACCAAAGTCATGCGCGACAACGTGCTGTCCTCGGTGGGCGCCACCGTCAGCGACTCGATGTTAAACCCGCGCGCCGAGAACAGCCCGGCGACCCGCGACAATGCGCCGGCTTCGTTCTCCATGAGGATGGAAATAATTCTGCGCCGCTCTTCCATGGGCGGCGCTCAGGCCAACTCGCGCTCGGCCGGTGCGCCGCCGTCACCGCTGTCGGCCGAGCGCAGGTGCATCTCGTGGTGGCCCTTGCCGGCCGCAATCATGGGGTAGACGTTTTCCGTCTGGTCGGTGATGAAGTCCATGAACACCAGGCGGTCTTTGTCGCTGATGGCCTCCGCCAGCGCGCTTTCCACGTCGCCGGGATGCTCCACGCGCACGCCTTTGTGGCCGAAACTTTCGGCCAGCGCGACGAAGTCCGGCAGCGCGTCCATGTACGAGTGCGAGTAGCGGCGGTCGTAGAAAAATTCCTGCCACTGCCGCACCATGCCCATGTAGCGGTTGTTCAGGTTGATGATCTTCAGCGGCAGGTCGTACTGCTTGCAGGTGGACAGTTCCTGAATGCACATGATGATGCTGGCCTCGCCGGTGACGCAGCACACGGTGGCCCCGGGGTGGCCGAGGCGGACGCCCATGGCCGCCGGCAGGCCGAAGCCCATGGTGCCGAGTCCGCCGGAATTAATCCAGCGGCGCGGCCGGTCAAAGTTGTAAAACTGCGCCGCCCACATCTGGTGCTGGCCCACGTCCGAGGTGACGAAAGCCTCGCCTTTGGTGACCTCGTGCAGTTTTTCAATGACAAACTGCGGCTTGATGAGCGCGCTGCCGCGGTCGTAGCGCAGCGAGTCCACCGCGCGCCACTCCTCAATCTGTTTCCACCAACTGCCCAGGTGCTGGTTGTGACTGTCACCGCCGCCGCCGCGCAGCACCGCCACCATGTCGGCCAGCACCTTGCCGGCATCGCCGACAATGGGCACCGTCACTTTCACATTCTTGCCGATGGAGGACGGGTCGATGTCCACATGAATAATCTTCGCGTAAGGGCAGAAGGTGGACAACTCGCCGGTCACCCGGTCATCAAAGCGCGCGCCCACGGCGAGCAGCACGTCGCAGTGGTGCATGGCCATGTTGGCCTCGTAGGTGCCGTGCATGCCGAGCATGCCGACAAATAATTTATCGCTGGCCGGAAACGCGCCCAGTCCCATCAGCGTGTTGGTGCATGGGTAGCCGAGAATGCGCACCAGGTCGGTGAGGGCCGCGGCCGCGGCGCCGCCGCTCTGCACCACGCCGCCGCCGGTGTAAATCATCGGCCGCCGCGCATCGCGCAGCAGTTGCACCGCCTTGCGCACCTGCCCCGGGTGGCCGCGGTGCACCGGCGCATATGAGCGGATGCGAATCTGCTGCGGGTAGCGGTAGGGGGCGGTTTGCGCGGTGACATCCTTGGGAATGTCCACCAGCACCGGCCCCGGCCGGCCGGTGGTGGCGATGTAAAACGCCTTCTTGATGGTCAGCGCGAGTTCGTCGACGTCGTTGACCAGAAAGTTGTGCTTGACGCACGGCCGCGACACGCCGCAGGCGTCCACCTCCTGAAATGCATCGTCGCCGATTAAGTGGCGCGGCACCTGGCCGCAAATCACCACCATGGGAATGGAATCCATGTAGGCGGTGGCGATGCCGGTGATGGTGTTGGTGACGCCCGGCCCCGACGTCACCAGCACCACCCCCGGCCGGCCGGTGGCGCGCGCGTAACCGTCGGCGGCATGCGCCGCGCCCTGTTCGTGGCGGGTCAGGATGTGCTTGACTTCGTCCTGGCGGTACAGCGCGTCGTAGATGTGCAGCGCCGCCCCGCCCGGATAGCCGAAAATAAATTCAATCTTCTCGTCGCGCAAACACCGCACCACGATTTCCGCCCCGGTCAAAACCTCGGCGGCGGCGGCGGGATCGGCGGCGGCGGCAACTTTCTGCATGGCCTTAGTATAAATGCGCGGCGGCGGTTTGGGTAGGGGCGGGCGGTCAGTCATTCGCATCGCCGCCGCCGGCGCCCTGGGTGCGGGAGGCGGCGGTGGCGGGGACGAGGGTGAGGGCGGCGAGTTTTTTCAGTTGCCGCCAGTCACCGCCGGCGATTTTGATGCCTTCGGCAAAGCACCGTTGGCGGCGGCGGCGGTGCTGTTCGGCGGTGAGGTGCGGGTTGCCGGGCGGCGGTGCGGGGAGTTTGCCGTGGCGGGTGACGGTGAGGGCGGCGGAATCGCCAACCGCCGGCCGGCTTGACAGCAGCATCACATCGCCGTCCACCGTCGCGCGCCATTCCCGCTCCGCCGCCCGCCAGCGGACGGTAAACCACACGCCGGGACTCGCCGCCTCCAGCGCGGCGGCGGCAAACCACAGGCCGCGGCCGCCGTTTTGCAACGTGCACCCGGCATTTTGCACAGTGGACTTGCCATGCTGCACCGCAAAGTCAACAACCGCCGGCGCCAGTGCGACACTTGCGACGTCGGCACCGTCAAACCAGTCACCGCCGGCGCCATTCACCAGCGGCATGGCACGGGGAAAACCGTGGCGGCGCAACTGCGGCAGCGCGCCGAGCAGCAGTTGCACGCCGCCAAGCCCGGCGCATTCCAGCGTGCGCGTCATAGCGGCGCCCTCGGCATCGGCGCCGTAGGGAAAGCCAAGGCCGGCGAGCGCTTTCTTAACCGTGGACTCCAGTTCGTTGACGGAAATGTTCACGCCGCCGGCTTGCACGGGAATGCCCAGTCGTCGGCATCGCAGCGCCCCAGCGCCTCCACCGGCGGCGCGCCCTGAAACAAAGTGATGCGCGTCCACAAATCCGACTTGGGGTCAAATTTGCTGGCGCCGAACAGCGAAAGTTTGCACCGCAGAATATCCATGGGGCGGCAGTCTTCCGCCACCAGGTTGTCGTGAATCTCGCCGTACGGGCAATCGGCCAGGCCCTGCACCCGCCGCACAATGCCGCGCAAGTCCGGGCGGCGCAGTAAAAAATCACCCACCGCGCCGTCCAGCGCAGCAATCGGCAGGCGCGCCAGGCAATCATGCAAAGCCGCCGCGCGGCGCGCGATGTCCACCGCCATTTCACGTTCGGCGCCGGGCTCATGATGGCGGCGGCCGAGGCGCGGTTCTTCTTTCTCCGCCGAGTAATACCAGAACACGGCGCTTTGCCCCGGGTCGCCAAAGTCACAGCGCAGCGCGAAATCGTAGTTGCGCTCGAGCAATTGTTTTAATTCCCGCAGCGGCATGGCCGGCGCCATTGCCATGCGCTCGTCCTCACCCATGGCGTTTTCCATTTCGTCCAACTCCGGGTAAACCTCCAGCAGCAGGCTGGCCAGCATCTCCTGCGCCTCCAGGCCGGCGTTGTGTTCACTCCAATGCAGTGCGCGCTGCCATGACGGAAAATTTTTCCCGGCCCCGCCGCCGAAAAACTTTGTTTCAAACTTCCGCAAATCGGCGCACAACTCCCGGTTGCGCTTGGTTTGCGCGGCGTCTTCCACGGTGATTTCGGCGGTGTGGGTGACGGCGCGGGCCAGCAAATCGGCAAAGCGCGCCAGCCGCGCCGGCTCCGGACGGTGGCCGCGCACCCGCGCCAGGGCGCGCTCGCGGTTGTAAATCCAGCGGCCAATTAATCGCGGGTGGTGCACCAAAAACGGCGCCATGCCGAGTCCGGTGGCGTTGCCGACGCCGAAAAACCGCTTCACCGCCGGCGCCAGCGGGGTGAACTTGCGCCGGTTGCGGCGGCGCGCGATGTGCTCCACCAGGTCAAAGGAAAATTGCCGCGCCATGTACACAGTGAACATCTGCGCGCTGAACGGCGCGTCGAAATCGCCGCCGCAAACTTTGGCGAAGTCGGCGAGGCCGAATTTACCGTTGCCGTACACCGCCGTGGTGCGCAGCAGGTAGCCGACCGGGGCGATTTTATCCACCTCGGGCTGGCGGCCGGCGGCCAATGAGCCGGCGGCGTGTTCAAACAGGCGGACGCTTTTGTTGGCGCGGCTCAGCACCAACTCGCCGGCGGTGCAGCGGCCGGCCTCTTGCAGCGGAATGTTGCGCGCCAGCCGCGCGATGCCGGCCTCGCCTGCATCGCCCGCGGCCAGCACAAAAGCGGTGTCCCAGCGCTCGGCAATCACCCGGTCGCTGCGCTCCCCGGCGCTGAGCGGGTTGGCGAAGGCGATGAAACTGTAATTGCCGCGCGCGCCCTGCACCCGGTAAACGGCGCGGCCGAAGCCGTGCTCGTCCAGCGACAGTTGCGGCGGTGCAATGCGCCACGGCGGGCGCGCGATTTTACGCACCAGCGAACGGACAAAACTAAGGCGCGTCTGGTGAAACGCGCCAAGCCGCGCCAGGCGCATCACCTGTTGCGGCGGGCGCAGCGGCGACGGCGGGCCGAAGCCATCGCAAGTGTTGTCAACCGCCGGGCGCAAGAGAATGTTCCAGAAAATCCATCCAGTTGCCGCCCATCACCGCCGCCGCCTGCGCCTCAGTGAAGCCGCGGCGGCGGAGTCCGGCTTTGATGTTGCCGAAGTCCTGGTTGCCGGCAAACCACGCAAGCGGCGGCGGCCAGCGCGCTTCGGCCTCACCCTCACCCTCGCTTTTGCGGCGCCACTTGCCGTCGCGCATCCACGCCACCACTTCGTCGCCGTGGCCCTGGCACAGGTCGGAGCCGATGGCGACGTGTTTTTCGCCCATGATTTCCACCGTGCGCTCGGCCATGGCGCAGAAAGATTCCAGGGTGCACTTGGAACCGTCTTTCAGGTGGTGCGGGTACAAACTGAGGCCGAGGACGCCGCCGCTTTGCGCAAGTTCCTTGAGCACGGTGCCGGACTTGTTGCGCGGTGCGCGGTGAAAAAATTCCGGGTTGGCGTGGGTGACGGCGATGGGGCGGCGCGATATTTCAATTGCATCCAACGTGGAACGCTCGGCGCTGTGCGACATGTCCACCACCATGCCGGCGCGGTTCATCTCGCGGATGACTTCGCGGCCGAAGCGGGTGACGCCGGCGTCGCGTTTTTCATAACAGCCGGCGGCCAGCGCGCTCTGGTTGTTGTAGGTCAGTTGCATAAAACACACGCCGAGGTCGCGGAAGATTTGCACCATGCCGAGGTCGTCGTCCAGCGGCGAGCAGTTTTGAAAGCCGAACAGGATGGCGGTTTTGTCTTCGGCCATGGCGCGGCGGATGCCGGCGGCGGAGTCGGCGTGCCGCAGAAGATCGGCGTTGCCTTTGAGGCGGAGGTTCCACGCCGCAATGTTGGCCAGCGTTTCGCGGCAGTTTTCGTGGTAGGCGATGGTGACATGGGCGGCGTCAACCCTGCCGCGCCGCATCTGCGCAAAAATCTCCCGCCGGTAGCGGCAGAACTGCAGGCCGTCAATGAGCGGTGCGCGCCGCGCCATTTGCCGTCTCCCGCCAGTGCGCAAGGCGCGGGGCAAAAGTATCGTGCATTTCTTTGTTGTCGTGTTTGAGTGCACCGTTGCTAAGGATTTGCAGTTTGGCGAGCAGGGTGTCGCGGGCGGCGGCGTAGTCCCCCTCGCCCAGCGCGCCGCTGTGCAAAATTTTTTCCAGCGCGTGCACACGAAAACGGTCCATGCCCCAGTGGCGGCGCGACAACTGGCCGGCATGGCCGCCGTGCTTCACCAGCAACTCCTGCGGCACGCACAGCACCGGATGGCGGGCGCACAGGCGCAGCCACAAATCATAGTCCTCGCACACCGGCAAATCCCGGTCAAAACCGCCGCACCCGCGCAGCACGTCGCGCCGCACCATCACCGCCGACGGCGAGATGATGCACAGCGGCAGGCAGTGGCGGAAAATCCACCCGCCGCGCTTGCGGTGTTTGCGCTTCGGGTTGACGCGCGCGCCGTTGCGCAGCCAAATCTCGCCGCCGTGGCACAGGCAACTGCCGGGGTTGCGAGCGATGCACTCCAACTGCGCGCCGAGTTTGTGCGGCAGCCATTCGTCGTCGGAGTCAAGAAATGCAACCCACGCGCCGGCCGCCATGGCGGCGCCCATGTTGCGCGCCGCGCTGACGCCGCGATTGCGCGCGTTGCGGATGATGCGGACGGTGACGGTGCTGCCGGCGGCGGTTGCGACCGTCACCCCGGCAGTTTGGACTTCCGCTTTAAGAGATTCGGCCTCCGCCTGAGCGGCATCGGCGCTGCCATCGTCGGAACCGTCGTCCACCACGATGACTTCGCGCGGCGGAACCTGCTGGCGCAGAACCGACCGCAACGCGCGGCGCACCAGGCGGCGGCGGTTGTGCACCGGAATGACCACCGAGACCTGCGCGCCGTCCACGGTGCGGCTACAGCAGTTGCTTGACGGCGTCGCGCTCCTGTCGCAGTTCGGCGTCGCTGGCGTCCAGCCTGGCGCGGCTGAACTCGTCGATGGGCAGACTTTGCACCACGCGGTATTTGCCGCCGGTGCAGGTGACCGGGTACGAAAAAACCACGCCCTCGGCGATGTCGTATTTGCCGTCGCTGGGAATGCCCATGCTGACCCAGTCGCCGTCGGCGGTGCCGAGGGCCCAGTCGCGCATGTGGTCGATGGCGGCGGCGGCGGCCGAGGCCGCGCTGGAGGCGCCGCGCGCGCGGATGACTTCGGTGCCGCGGTTTTGCACCCGCGGAATGAACTGCTCGCGCACCCACGACTCCTTGACCTTGCGCGCGGCCAGGCGGCCGTTGACGGTGGCGTGGTTTAAATCCGGGTACTGCGTCGCCGAGTGGTTGCCCCACACAATCATGCGCTTGATGTCGGTGGTGTGGGCGCCGGTGTGGGTGGCGAGCATGGCGATGGCGCGGTTGTGGTCAAGGCGGGTCATGGCGGTGAACTGCGCGGCCGGAATGTCGGGCGCGTTGTGGCGGGCGATGAGCGCGTTGGTGTTGGCCGGGTTGCCGACCACCAGAACCTTGACATTGCGCCGCGCGCTGTCGTTGAGCGCCTTGCCCTGTGCGCTGAAGATGGCGGCGTTCTCCTTAATTAAGTCGGAACGCTGCATGTCGGCGGTGCGCGGCTTGGCGCCGACCAGCAGCGCGTAGTTGGCGTCGCCGAATGCAACAGCGGGGTCATCGGTGGCGACAACCTCGCGCAGCAGCGGAAACGCGCAGTCGCCGAGTTCCATCACCACCCCGTTCAACGCGCCCAGGGCCGGCGGAATTTCCAGCAACTGCAAAATCACCGGCTGCGAAGGCCCCAGCATGGCGCCGGAGGCGATGCGAAATGCCAGGCTGTAACTGATTTGCCCGGCGGCCCCGGTCACGGCAACCCGCACCGGCGGTTTCATTTTATCCGGATTGTAATTTTTATGGTTCACGGCGGGACTCGTATATTGGTTCTTGTAGATTTCAAGTGTAGCAGGCGGCGCGGGCGGCTTCAACAAGCATCTTCCGGCCTGGCCGGACCGCTGCAACGGCGGGCGGCCGCGCCGGGGGCTGAACCGCCTGGCCCCCCGCCACTATCACCATGCATCACCGCCCCCAAAAGTCTGGAATGCTGCGGCATCATACGTTGCCGGCGGGCTCAGATATCTTCCGGATGGAGAATTTCAATCCATCTTGTGAAATGCTGAAAATGCCTGTCAAAGGTTAAAACCTGTCTGATGTTGTATGCGAGCATGGTTGCCACGATATTTACATCGTGTATTTGTGTTCCCCTGAGCGGAACTTCCGGCACAAGATCAACCAATCCCCGTGTTATCCGGGGACGGCTTTCCAAAACGCGGTACTGCAATTCAAAATACCGCACATTTTCCAGCGCCAAATGAATCGGCATGGGGTTGCGTTCTCCATGGCCGCGGGGGCGGGTTACGGTGGCCAGATATTCGCGCAGAACCTGTCTGCTGATGCAGTTCCGCCCACGTTGCGCGATACGCCATAGAGATCTTTGCGCCGCCGCATGATTTTCGCCGGTTCCGGTGGCCTCCACAAGAACGTTGGTGTCAATGAACAATGCAAGTCCCCCTGCCAAAATCAATACATGTTTTCGCGGGAAAACATGTAAAGATCGGGATTTCCGGCGGTGGGTTTTAAGTTCCACGTGTGCAAAACCATGCCGTAGTCCCCACTGGCGCGTTTTTTATCTGCGGCCAGAGGCCACGCGCGGACGAAAGCAATCTTTTCCCGCGCCAGGTCCACTTTTTTCGTTTGCCAGCCTGCAGCCGCCCAATACATGGATTGACGGTGGTTGGTGTTGGCCCACCACCATCGGAATTTGCGCGCAGACCGCGGCAAAGGCTGGCCTAATATCTGTTCCACCTCGGAAAAGGACGTGCGCCATTCTTCTCTGTCGAGAGATTTTAAGTGCGCATGCAGCGGCGCATATTTTCCACGCAGAACATGTTGCGGCGCATGCATCTTCCGAATTATAAGCGGCGGCGGCTGGTTGTCAAGGACGGTGAGGGTGTTTGCCCGGGCGTCACCCGGCCTCCCGCACCGCCGCCAGAAACTCCGCGCCGTATTTTTCCAACTTCTTCTCCCCCACGCCGGCGATGCGCAGCATCTCCTCCTCGCTTTGCGGTTTGTGCCGGGCGATTTCGCGCAGGGTGCTGTCGTGGAACACCACATATGGCGGCACATTCTGGGCGCGGGCCAGGGCCGTGCGTTTGGCCCGCAGCGCCTGCCATAATTTTTCGTCTTCGGCGGGCAGCGGTTGCGGAGACAGCGTGGATTTTTGTTTTTTCACCGCCGCCATCGGCGCTTTTATTTTTCGCAGCCGCAGCGGCCGCGCGCCGCGCAGGATTGGGCGGGCCTGTTCGGTGAGGCGCAGCGCGTTGTATCGCTCGGCGTCCACGGACAGAAAGCCGCCGGCCACCAACTGGCGGAAGATGGAGCGCCACTGGGCCACGCTGTGCTCTTTGCCGATGCCGAACACGCGCAACTGCTCGTGCTTCCAATTGTGGACGCGCTGGTCCTCCTTGCCGACCAAAATGTTCACCAGGTGGTTCACGCCGAAACGCTCACCGGTGCGGTACACACATGACATCGCCTTTTGCGCGGCCTCGCCGCCGTCCCAGGTTTGCGGCGGGTCAAAGCAGTTGTCGCAGTTGCCGCAGTCGGCGCCGGCGTCTTCGCCAAAATACTCGCGGATGGCGCGGCGGCGGCAGGTGACCATTTCGCACAGGCCAATCATCGCCTCCAGTTTCTGGTGCTCGGTGCGCTTGTGCGCATCATCGGCGGCCGACTCGCGCAGCCACTGGCGAAAAATTATGATGTCGCGCAGCCCGTAACTCATCCATGCGTTGGCCGGCAAACCGTCACGGCCGGCGCGGCCGGTTTCCTGGTAGTAGGCCTCAATGCTCTTCGGCAAACTCAGGTGGGCGACAAAACGCACATCGGGTTTGTCGATGCCCATGCCGAAAGCGATGGTGGCGACAATCACCACTCCATCCTCGCGCAAAAAATGCTCCTGATGGCGGCGGCGCGCATCGTCGCTCATGCCGGCGTGGTACGGCAGCGCATCACGGCCGCGGTCGCGCAGCCAGGCGGCGGTCTCCTCCACCTTGCTGCGCGACAGGCAATACACGATGCCGGAGTCGGCCGGGTGTTCAGCGGCAAGAAAATTCCACAAGCGCTCGCGGCCGTTGTCGGCGTCGGTGATGGCGTAGCGAATGTTGGGGCGGTCGCTGCTGTGGATGTAGCGGCCGGCGCCGTCCAGTTGCAACTGCGCGACAATCTCGCGGCACGTGGCGCGGTCGGCGGTGGCGGTGAGGGCGATGCGCGGCACCCGCGGGTAGCGCTGGTGCAGCACTGACAACTGCAAATACTCCTCGCGGAAATCATGCCCCCAGCGCGAAACGCAGTGCGCCTCGTCAATGGCGAACAGCGCGACTTTCTGGCCGTCCAGCCAGTCCAGCGTCCGTTCCTGCAGCAGGCGCTCCGGCGCCATGTATAAAAGATCCAATTCCTCCGCCGCCACCGCCGCCCTCACCGCCCGCGCCCCGGCGGCGTCCACAGTGGAGTTCAGATAAGCGGCGCGCACGCCGAACTGGTGCAGCGCGTCCACCTGGTCTTTCATCAGCGCAATCAGCGGCGAAACCACCACGCCGACGCCGGCGCGCAGCATGGCCGGCACCTGGTAGCACAGCGACTTGCCGCCGCCGGTGGGCATCAGCACCAGCGCATCACGGCCGGCCAGCAGGTCGGCAATCACCTCCTCCTGCCGCATGCGAAACGAGTCGTGGCCGAACACGCGCTGCAGAATTTGCAGGGCGCGGGAGTCGCTTTGCAGTGACGCTGTTTCCATGGCGGCGGGCGCTGGTGCCGGTGAGAGGATTCGAACCTCCGACCTACTGATTACGAATCAGTTGCTCTGCCAACTGAGCTACACCGGCGCGGCGCGCATTGTAACAAACCTGTAAAATCCGCGCGCATGCCCCGCGCCGATGCCAGTTTGTACGCGCTTTTTCGTTCACGATTTCCCGCCGACCGCGGCCGGGTTTTTTTGCGCGGCGACGGTGGTTTAAGCGTCACCTACTTTGATGTGGAAAAAACCTCGGCGCGCTTGCAACATGTTTTGCACAAAAGCGGCGTGGGCCCCGGCGACCGGGTGGCCGCGCAGGTGGAGAAATCCTGGACCGGCCTGTGCCTGTACCTTGCCGCCCTGCGTGCCGGGGCGGTTTTTGTGCCGCTGAACCCGGCCGCCACTGCGCGCGAGATGGCGCACTTTTTAGGCGACTCGGCGCCGCGAATTTTTGTCTGCGCCAAACCCTCGCCTGAGTTGCACAAAGCGGCGCGCGCGGCCGGCGTGTCAACCATCTTCCACCTCGGCGCTGACGGCGGCGGCGACCTGGCCGATGCCCTGGCCGCCGAAACCGGCGCCGGCGTTGACGCAATTAAAGTCGACGGCGGCCACCTCGCCGCCATTCTTTACACCTCCGGCACCACCGGCCGGCCCAAAGGCGCGGCGCTGAGCCACGCCAACCTCGCGCACAACGCCGAAACCCTGCGCCGCCTGTGGCAAATCAACGGCGGCGACGTGCTGCTGCACACGCTGCCGATTTTTCATGTGCACGGACTCTTCGTTTCGCTGCACTGCGCGCTGCTCGGCGGTGCCGCGGTGATTTTTTTGCGCCGCTTTGACGAGGCGCAAGTGCTGCGGCGCATTGCCGGGGCGACGCTGTTCATGGGCGTGCCGACGTTTTACACGCGCCTTTTGTCGCGCGGCGAACTCAATCAAAACTTGTGCGCCGGCATGCGCCTTTTTATTTCCGGCTCGGCGCAACTTTCGCCGGCGGTGTTCACCGCTTTCGCCGAGCGCACCGGCCACCGCATCGTGGACCGCTACGGCATGACCGAAACCGGCATCCTGACTTCCAACCCGCTGGAATTTTCCCGGCGGCGCGGCGGCGACATCGGCTTTGCGCTGCCCGGCGTGGAATTGCGGGTGCGCAACGCCGGCGGCAAAACCATGGCGCCCGGCAAAAGCGGCGCGCTGGAAGTGCGCGGGCGCGGCGTGTTCAACGGCTACTGGCGCATGGAAAAAAGCGCAAAAGATTTCACCGCCGACGGTTTCTTCCGCACCGGCGACCTCGCAACCATCGCCGCCGACGGCCGCGTGACTTTAATGGGCCGTGCCAAGGATTTAATTATCAGCGGCGGCGTCAACATTTACCCGGCCGAATTGGAACAACTCATCGACGCCATCCCCGGCGTCACCGAGTCCGCCGTCATCGGCGTGCCCCACGAGGAATGGGGCGAGGCGGTGACGGCGGTGGTGACACTTGAGGCCGGCGCAAACTTAACCCCCACCGACATCCGCAACGCCCTCAGCGAAAAAATCGCGCGCTACAAATTGCCGAAGGCGGTGCACTTCCGCGACCGGCTGCCGAGGAATGCGATGGGGAAGATTCTTAAGAATCGGTTGCGGGAGGAGTTTTCTTGATGGTGCGGCACTGGCAACGCTTTTCATCGCTAAACGAAATTTCCGCCTCTGTCACCGTCAATTCCAGTGCTCCGCCCACCACTTCCAGCATTGCCGTCACCGTTCCCAGGATTAACTCCACCATTTCCAGTCTTGACTCCGACACTTTCACCACTCAAACCAACAAAAACACCGATCAAATTACCGCTTTGACAAGTGGGTTTTTGTAAACCCGCTTGCGGGTGCTATGCTCCGCCGCCCCCAACACTCGGAGGAACGCCATGAAAAACCTGACAGTGCTGGTCATCACAACAATGCTGATACTGAGCGGTTGCACAAACCATGCCCAGGAAAAAGCAGACTGGTGGACTGCGGAACTTAACCGCGCTATTGCCGACCGGGGAACAACCGAACAGGTTCTCCAATGGCTCGGCCCGCCGACAAGGCAGCACAGAATCGGCAGCACCGAAGTCTGGGAGTACAACTGGAGCTTGGGAACGGTGACTCGCCCGGGCACAATTACCGCCAACCCAAGATTCTCAACAATGCTCCCGCAAACCTACAGCGTGAGGCAAGGCCAATCCTACCAGCAGTACGAATGGCTCCGGCTGACGTTCAAAAATGGAGTGCTGGTTAATCACGAGGTAAGGGTGCTGTATTAACCATCCCTTTGACCACCCCCACCGCCGCCGGCCCCCATCGGCGGCGGTTTTCCACCCCCCCAAGTCCAGAATGGGGCGGCAACAAATATCGAGTTGACATTTGGCGTGGCTTGCTGTAGTCTTTACAAAATGATTCCTAAAGCCCAATTGACCGTTACGGAGAATAAAGTGCTGGCCGCTTTTCGGGCGGGCCAGCGAAACGTGTCGATGAAAGGTAAAGCCGTCAGGGGCAATTTTCTGCGCGGTTTATTTCTTGGCGACTATGGCGAGAAAGCGGGTTACCGTGGTTACCGTGGGACTCGTATTGTCAACACCAATATCAGCGATGTGCTGAATATGGAGTTTTGCGAGATAAAGTTTCCTGTACGGTTTCGCCGCTGTTCTTTTGCCCAGGAAATCAAACTCCGGCAGTTGAAATGCCCGGAGTTGGATTTTCGTGGTTGTACTCTCAAAAAGGGTCTTGATGCTCTAGGTGCCAAAGTGGCTGGTAGCGTGAAGCTGAATAAGGTTAAGGCTACCGCCCAAGTAAGTTTGGCCGGTGCCGATATCGGGGGGCAACTCGATTGCACGGGCGGGATTTTTGGGAATAAGAAAAAGATTGCTCTCAACGCCCAGCACATCAAAGTGGCTGAAGACGTGCTCTTGGAGAAAGTTGACGTTTATGGTAAAGTGATTTTTACTAGTGCCAAGATTGAGGCGCGACTCATGTGCCGGGGCGGGAGTTTTTGGAATAAGGGAAAGGGCATCGCCTTGGATGCTTATAATATTAAAGTCGCCACCGACGTGGTTCTGGATGAAGTCGCCGACGTGGTTCCGAGGGGCGAAAAGGACAAAGAGTTTAACGCTAATGGTGTGGTGCGTCTTTCCGGTGCTGATATTGGAGGCCAGTTTATCTGTAATCGCGGGAGTTTCCAGAATAAGGGCAAGAATGCTCTTGAGGCTTATAACATTAAAGTCGCCGAAGATGTGTTTCTGGCCAAAGGGTTTAAAGCCAATGGCAAAGTGGTTTTTTCTGGTGCTGAGATTAAGGGAAGCGTGTATCTAGGCAAAACCTCGGGTAAAAATCCGAACAAAAGTTCAGACAGTTCGGACGGACAGTTCGTCGCTGAGGGCAAAGTGACTTTTCGTGATGCTCATATTGGGGGAAACCTCGTGTTGGGCAATTGCAAACTTACAAAGCTGACTCTGGCAGGCGCCAATGTGTCGGGCAAGCTTGAGGACGATGCCGAGGTCTACAAAGACGACCAAGGCAATATTGACTTGGACATAGACGGCTTTCGCTATCAGCGTCTGGATGCTGTAAAAAAGCGGGTAAAAGACCGCCTTGCGTGGGTTGGCTTGATGAGCAAAGGCGGTAAATTCTATCCGCAACCCTACGAGCAACTGATGCAGGTGTACCGGTCGACCGGGCATACGAACTGGGCCCGGGACGTGGGCTTTGCCCTGGAACAAAAGCGCCAACAAGCGATGAAATCGCGGTGCTGGAAAGTCTGGTACTGGATTTTGAGAACCACCATCGGCTACGGCTACAAACCCTTTCGGTTTCTTGGGTGGTTTTCTGGAATCATCCTCGGTGGCGGACTGCTGTTTAGCGGCGGGCTCGAAGTTTTCGGCTTGGCAGTCCTGGCAATCAATTTCCTGGCGGTTGGGATGTTTGAAAAAACACCCAAACTCCTATGGATTGGACTGCTGGGGTTCATTCTATGCGTTTCCTCTGCCATGGCCCCATGCGCAAAATGGGAGAGCGCCGAATCATTCTGGAAGCACATTCCCACAGTGCTTACAGGCGTCACAGAATGGGACGGCTGTGAAACATGGCGCATGCGCCCAACGCAGCCGGTGGTGTATTTGGATGGCGGAGAAAAAACCGGGAGCGAGGAACGCCCCGGGAACCACCCCCAATTCATCCCGCTCCTCTACGCCGCCGAAACCGCTTTCCCCCTGTTCCCCCTGGGCCAGACGGGCAACTGGCATCCGGCGACTTGGTGGGTGAAGTTGATCCAGTGGTTCATCACGCTTCTCGGCACCGTGGCCCTGGCCATCCTGGTCCTCTACGGCGCCGGCCTCCTCGGGCCCCGCTGGCGGGATAAGTAGCCTCACCGCCGCAACCCTCACCCCAAACTCATCAACCCCGCATTCCCGCTCCGGGCCGTGTTGTTGATGCGCCGGTGATTATAAAAAGCATCAAGCCGCGTCCAGTTTTGACCCGAACTGCATTTTTTTCGGGTCCACTTTTCTTTCCATTTGCACCGGGT
>JAPPPZ010000127.1 GCA_028817275.1 Gammaproteobacteria bacterium | reverse complement strand
GGGGATGGCGGCGATGGCCGCGCCAACAACGGTGAGGGTGATGGCCGGGAGGGTAAGGGCTGGGCGGCAGTTCATTCCACTTCTGAGGATAGCACGAATCGGGGGAGGGCCGGTTGTTTGGGGATACTAAGCCGCCGGGGACGTCAAGGTCAACATGCGCCCAATGTCAAGCGGAAATTTTAAACGCCGCCGGCTTAACACAAAACCTCCAGCGCATCCCCCACCCGCCCCACGGCGACCACTGTTAAGCCGCGCAGCGGTTTTTTCGGCGCGTTGGCTTTGGGCACCACGGCGCGGGTGAAGCCGAGGTTTTGCGCTTCTTTCAGGCGTTCCTGGCCGCCCTGCACCGGGCGGATTTCGCCGGCCAGGCCCAACTCGCCGAACACCACCGTGCCGTCGGCCAGCGGGCGGCCGTAGAAACTGGAATAAATCGCCAGCGCCAGCGCCAGGTCCACGCCGGTCTCGCCCACCCGGATGCCGCCGACGATGTTGGTGAACACGTCGCGGTCGTACAGCGGGCAGCCGGCCATGCGCTGCAGCACGGCGAGGATCATGGCCAGACGGTTGGGCTCCAGGCCCACCGCCAGCCGCCTCGGGTTCACCTGCGCGCTCTTGTCCACCAGCGCCTGTACCTCGGCCAGCAGCGGACGGGTGCCTTCGCGGGTGGCGAAAATCACGCTGCCGGGCAGCGCCTCGGGATGGCGCTGGATGAACATGGCCGAGGGGTTGCCCACTTCCTTCAGGCCGCGGTCGGTCATGGCGAACACGCCGATTTCGTTGAGCGCGCCGTAGCGGTTTTTGATGCCGCGGATGAGGCGGAAACTGGTGCTGCGGTCGCCCTCAAAGTACAGCACCGCGTCCACCACGTGCTCCAGCAGGCGCGGCCCGGCCAGTTGGCCGTCCTTGGTCACATGGCCCACCAGCACCACCACGCAGCCGGTCTGCTTGGCGTAGCGCACCAGCGCCGCCGCCGACTCGCGCACTTGCGCCACGCTGCCCGGCGCCGACTGCAGCGTCTCGGTCATCATCGCCTGTATGGAGTCCACCACCAGCACCGCCGGCCGCTCGGCCTCGGCCAGCGCCAGCACCCGCTCCACCCGGTTCTCGCACAGCAGGCGCAGGCCGCCGCCCAGTTCCAGCCGCCTGGCGCGCAGCGCGATCTGCTCCGCCGACTCCTCGCCACTGAGATACAGCGCCTTGCCGCCGGCGGCGGCGATATTGCCCAGGGCCTGCAGCAAAATGGTGGACTTGCCGATGCCGGGGTCGCCGCCGAGCAGCACCACCGAGCCGGCCACCAGGCCGCCGCCGAGCACCCGGTCCAGTTCCGCCATGCCGCTGGCGATGCGCTGCATGGCCGGCGCGGCCACCTGGCCGATGTCTTGAACCGCCGGGTCGCCGGCGTAGTTGGCAAGGCGCAGGCCGCCGCCGGCGCCTGGTACACGTACCTCCTCCAGCGTGTTCCATGCCAGGCACTCCGGGCACTGGCCGCTCCACTTGGGCGCCGCACCGCCGCACTCGCGGCACTGGAAGGCGGTTTTTTCCTTCTTCGCTTTGGGCATGGCGTTCACTGCACTTCAGAAATGACAGTGCGCGGGACGCGGGCGCCGAGCGCGGAGAGCAGGTGGTGGGGAATGGTGCCGGCGGCGGCGGCCACGCTGTTGACCCCCACAGTGCCGCCCCACAACTCCACTTCGTCGCCCACCCGGACGGTGGACGCCAGCGGCCGCAAATCCACGCTGAGGCTGTCCATGGAGACGGCGCCGACGGTGGCGGTGACGATGCCGTTGATGGCGACCTTGGAAGGGGCGGCGGCGAGTCGCGGGTAGCCGTCGGCGTAGCCGCAGGCGGCCACGCCCACCGGCATGTCTTCCGGGCAGCGGTAGAGCGGGCCGTAACCGACGCCGGCGCCCTTGCGCAGCATGCGCACCGCGACCAGCCGCGCGCAAAAGCGCATGGCCGGGGCGAGGCCGCAGTCGGCGGCGGTGCGGTGGGCAAAGGGCGAGGCGCCGTAGAGCATGACGCCGGGGCGCACCCAGTCGGCGTGGCTGTCCGGCCAGGCCAGCAGCGCGGCCGAGTTGGCCAGCGAATGCTCGGCCGGCAACCCGCGCAGCGGCCGGTAGGCGCGCAGTTGGGATTCGGTGAAGTCGCGGGCGGCGGCATCGCCGCCATCGGCGGCGGCGAAATGGGTCATGAGGCGCACCTCGCCGATGCCGGCGGTGGCGCGCAGGCGGTGAAGTTCACCCTCGGCCTCGTCTGGCGCAAAGCCCAGCCGGCCCATGCCGCTGTCCACCTTGAGCCAGACATGGATGCGCGCCTGGCGGCGGCCGGCGGCGGCGCGGAGGATTTCCCGCTGGCGGCGGTTGTGCACCACCGCATCAATGCGCCCCTCGCGCATCGCCGCCACCTGCTGCGGCGCAAAAAAACCGGACAGCACCGCCACCGGCGCGGTGACCCCGGCGGCGCGCAGGGCCAGCGCCTCTTCCAGCGAGGCGACGCCGAAAGCGTCAGCATCGGCGAGGGCGGCGGCGGCAACGGCGGCGCCGTGGCCGTAGGCGTCGGCCTTGACCACGCACATCACCCGCGCGCCCGGGGCCAGCACGCGCGCGCGGGCCAGGTTGCGGCTGAGCGCGGCGGGGTTAATCTCGGCCCAGGCCCGGTGCGGGTTCGCCGCCACCGTCAGTGCATCGCTCCGACGTCCATAGTCGCGACATCAGGCGCATAATTGTCAAAGCGCACGTATTCTTTGAGAAAGACAAGATTCAACTCACCGACCGGGCCGTTGCGGTGTTTGGCGATGAGCAGGTCCATTTTCCCGTCCTCGGGAATTTCGTCTTCGCGGTGGAGGAAAAGAATCAGGTCGGCGTCCTGTTCAATGGCGCCGGACTCGCGCAGGTCGGACAT
>JAPPPZ010000037.1 GCA_028817275.1 Gammaproteobacteria bacterium | reverse complement strand
GCCTGAACCTCACCGCCGCCAGCGGCCTCAACACCGCCAACCTGCTCAGCGGCGAGTTGCGCTTCTAAACCGTCAATGGCGGCGGGCGGCTAAGTGAGGCCTGCCGCCCGCCGCCACCATCCTCGGCCGGGCGAGCCGCCAACCGGCAAACCCGGATAAGCCACTTGACACCGCCCCCGCCGCCGGGTATGGTGCGCGCATCTTTCATCCGCCAGGGAGGGTCATGCTCCTTTCTCCCCCATCACCGTTTTCGCCGCCGCGCCAGCGGGGGTTTACTTTGACCGAGGTGCTGGTCTCGGCGGCGGTGCTTGGCGTCGCGCTGGCCGGGCTGGCCTCGCTGCAAACCTGGTCGGCGCGCATGGTCGGCGATGCGGCGGCGCACACCCGCGCCGTGCAACTCGCCACCGACCTCACCGAGCGCATCCGCGCCAACGCCGCCGCCGCCGCTTCCTACAACGCAACCGGCAGCGACGCCGCGTGCAATCCGCTGGCCGCATCAGCCGCCAACGACCTGGCCTGCTGGTTCACCGAGGTGGCGGCAAAACTTCCCGGCGGCGAGGCCGCGGTCAGCGTGACCACGGCGCGCGCCGTCACCATCACCGTCAAGTGGACGCGCGCCGGCGCCGGCGGCCGCGAAACCCTCACCTGGAACGCGCAACTGTGAGCGGGAACGGCTTCAGCCTGGTGGAGTTGCTGGCCGCGCTGGCCCTCGGCTTGTTTGTGGTGGCCGGGGCGGCGGCGCTGTTTGCCGACAGCGGCCGCCACAACGCCGTCCTGCACGCCCGCGCGCGGCTGAACGACAACGCGCGTTTTGCGCTGCAGTTCCTGAGCCGCGACTTGCGCATGGCCGGCTTCGGCTGCGCCGCCGGTTCACCGGCCCTGGCATCGGTGAAGAAAAACCAATTTCGCGGCGACACGGTGGCGGTGAACTACGCGCTGTTTGCCGAGGGCGAGGCCGCGCATGCATTGCATCTGGACTGCGCGGCAAACGCGCCGCCGGCAAAACTGCGCCGCCGCGAATACCGCGTGGCCCGCAACTCGGCCGGCATGAGCGTTTTGTATGTCCGCGAATGGAACGCCGCCCGCGGCCGCTACAAACTCAGCGAGCCGCTGCTGGAGGGCGTGGAATACCTGCGCGTGCTGTACGGCCTGGACGGCAACGGTGACGGCCGCGTGGACCGTTACGCCGAGGACATCACCGCCGGCGCCACGGTGCGCGCGGTGCGCATCGGCTTGCTGGTGCGCAGCCTCAGCAGCGCGCGCGTCACCGGCAACCCGCACCGCGAATACGGCGCCCTGCCGGTGGACACCGCAACCTACAACGTGCTGGACCGCACCGTGAACCCGCCGAACCTGCGCGTGATGCGGCGGGTGGCGGGCGCCACCGTCAAGTTGCGCAACCGGTGACGGCGCGCGCCCGGCAAAGCGGCGTGGTGCTCGCCTCCAACCTCGCCTTTGTGCTGGCGATGACCGCGGCCGCCCTTGCGGCCGGCAATGTGGCCGCGCTGGAGCAGCAGATGGCGCGCAACCTGCGCGACGCTGAACTCCGACTCGCCGCCGCCGAGTCCGCAATCGCCGCGGCCATGGCCGGCACCTTCACCGCCGGCGCCGGGCGCAGCGTTTCCATCGGCGGAACCGCCGTCACCATCACCTATCAATTTGAACCGGTGGACTGCGACGGCGACGGCGAGGTGGACACCGGCATCGGCCGGCACCACTTTAATATCGCCGCCGGCGGCATCCACCAGGGCATCGCCTTCTGCGCCGCGCAAAACTTCAGCGGCGGCCTGAGCGGCGCCAGCCGCACTTACTGGAGGCAGGACGGTGGTTAAAAACGCGCGCGGGTTTACGCTGGTGGAGTTGGCCGCGGTGGCCGCCATCATCGCCGCGCTGGCCACTTTCGCCGTCGCCGCCTACGACGACCACGCCCGCCGGGCGCGCCGCACCGACGCCCTCATCGCCCTCACCCGCATCGCCGCGCTGCAGGAACGCCACCACCGGGAGCATCTGACCTACGCCGCCACCCTCACCGCCCTCGGCGCCGCCGCCCAGTCGCCGGCCGGCCACTACACCCTCAGCATCGCCCCCGGCGCCAACGCCGCCACTTACCAGGCCGTGGCCACCGCCGCCGGCCTGCAAGGCGCTGACGGCGCCTGCCGCAAATTCACCCTCGCCGCCAGCGGCGCCCGCACCGCCGCCGGCCAGGACGGCAAGGACGCCACCGCCGAGTGCTGGCGGTGAGGCCCGGCCGTCAGCCATACACCATGCGCGGCAGCCACAGGACGATTTCGGGGAAAATAATGCACAGCGCGAGTCCGCTGGCCTGCAGCAGCAGGAACGGCAGCGAGGATCTGTAAATCTGCATCATGGTCACCTCCGGCGGGGCCACGCTCTTGAGGTAAAACAGCGCGTAGCCGAAAGGCGGGCTGAGAAACGACATCTGCATGTTGACCATGTAAACCACGCCGAACCACAGCGCCAGTTCATCGGCGGCCACCCCGGGCAGGCCGAACACGCCGTCAAAAGTCAGGGACTTAATCACCGGAATAAAAATCGGCACCGCCAGCAGCAGAATCCCCACCCAGTCCAGAAACATGCCCAGCACCACCAGAATCACCATCATCAAAATCAGGATGCCGTAGGGCTCAAGGCCGAGCCCGGTGAGGGCGCGGTTTACGAATTCCTGGCCGTCGTTAAAAATGTAAAAGCCGACAAACAACGTGGCGCCGAAAATAATCCACAGCACCATGCCGGTGACTTTCATGGTGGAAATGGCGGCGGCGCGGATGTTGGCGATGGTCAGGCGGCCGTGAATCGCCGACACCACCATGGCGCCGAAACTGCCGATGCCGGCGGCCTCCACCGGCGTCGCCACGCCGGTGAAAATCACCCCCAGCACGATGGTCACCAGCGCAATGGGCGCGGCGAGGTTTCGGAGCAGGCGCAATTTTTCCACCCCGGACACGCGCTCGGCGGCGGCCAGCGGCGGGCCCAGGCGCGGATTCCAGCCGCAGCGCAGGGTGATGTAGGCGATATACATGGCCGACAGAATCAGCCCCGGCACCACCGCGCCGATGAACAGTTCGCCCACCGACTGCTGCGCCACCACGGCAAACAGGATCGCCAGAATGGAGGGCGGAATTAAAATGCCCAACGTGCCGCCGGCCAAAATGGAGCCGCAGGCGATGGTATTGCTGTAGCCGCGCCGCAGCATGGCCGGCAGGGCGATTAAACCCATGGTCACTTCGGTGGCGCCAATCACCCCGCACATGGCGGCCAGCAAAGTGGAGGCGATGACGGTGGAACTGGCCAGCCCGCCGCGCAGGCCGCCGAGCATTTTGTAGACCATGTCGAACAGTTCCTCGATCACCCCGGCGCGCTCCAGCATGGAGGCCATGAAGATGAACATGGGAATGGCGGTCAACTGGTAGTCGGTCATCAGCGGATAGAGGCGCGAGGGGATGATGTTCAGCGCGCTGGAGTCGCCGAACACAAACAGGAAAACGCATGCCAGCCCGCCGGTGACGAAAGCCAGCGGCAGCCCCAGCATCAGCAGCGCCGCCAGGGAGCCGAACATGACGATGGTCAGCCAGAAAATGTCGATCTCAATGCCCATGATTTTCCCCGCCGCGCAGCACGGCGATGTTCTGCAGCACATGCGCGATGCCCTGCAAAACAATCAGCGCCCCGCCCAGGGGCAGCGCAAATTTAATCGGCCAGTACGGAATCTCCCACTCGGTGAACGAAACCTGGCGCATGGCAAAAGAATCGGAAAAGAAAATCCAGCCGGTGGCCAGCAGCGAGACGGTGAAGATAAAAAAGAAAACCGAGGTGGCCAGGTCGGCCATGGCCCGCGCCCTCACCGACAAGTGCATGTAAATCACATCCACCCGCACATGGGCGTTCTCGCGCAGGCAAAAACCGCCGGCCAGCATGTACTGCATGCCGAACAGCAGAAACATGCTTTCGTGCGCCCAGATGGTGGGCGAGTTGAAAATGTAGCGGGCGATGACTTCATAGTAAAAAACAAACACCGCGATGACCGTCCAGTAGGTGGCGAACTCGCCGGTGAGGGAATTAATCCGGGAAACCGCGCGCACAAACCCGCCGCCGTCCACCGGGCGCGGGGCGGCGGCGTCTTTGGCGGGGCTGGAGGACCGGGAATCCGGCGCATTCCCCGCCAGCCGCGCGCGCGCCCGGCGGACCGCGGACGGCATCAAAAAAGCCTCCGCCACCAGCAGGCACAAAACCACCAGCGCAATAACCGAAGAGGCCCGCCGCCAATTCTCCAGCCGCGCCGACAATTCCTGTTCACGAACGGCGCCGGCTTCCCAGCCGCGCTGCAACCTGGCGATGGCCTCGGCCGGCAGGTCGTCCTCCTGCGCGCGCTTCAAGTCATATGCAATATTAAATACTTCGTTTTTCGCAATGGAATGCTCGTTGCGGGTCAGCCGCGCCTCGTGGTTGCAAAAAATCACGCCGACAAACAGCGCGATAAAAACCGCCGCCCCCCAACTTTTCAGGTACAGGCGGTGAATGCCCATAAAGCCGCTGATGGCCCAGAAGAAATAGGCGATGGGCAGCGACAACCCGGGCGAGAAAGCGCGCGCCGGCGCCCGCCTTGACGCCAGCATGAAAAAAACCGGGACGGCGGCAATGCCGCCCCAGTAAATCCAGTGCGGCAGAATAAAAGTAATGTCAGGCATGCGCCGTTCTTTCTATTCCGCCGCACCGTCCGATGCGCCGCACCGGGGGATTAAAGCGAATACCCCCGGATCATGCGCTTGGTCACATAACCCAGCGAACCGGACATCATGTAGTCCAACTGGATTTTGAAGGCCTGCGCGGCTTCGGGTGATTTTTTGGCCCACTCAAACCAGATGGGCACCGCCAGCGCGGTGAATTTTTCCACATCCTGCTCGGACAGCCGGGTGACGCGGGTGCCGGCGGCGGTGAGTTTGGGCCACGCTTCCTGGTCGGCTTTCTGAATGGCGGCGTGGTGCAGGTCGGAGTACGCATGCACCTCGTTCTCCACGAACAGTTTCATGGCCGGCGACAGCGCATTCCAGTGGCGCATGCCGACGGTGAGGTCCATCAGGTCCACCGGCTGGTAAATGGACATGAACCCCGGCGGGCCCATGGAGACATAATTGGTCACCTGGTGGAAGCCGAGGTCGTAGTTGATGGCCGGGCCCACATAGTCGGCGGCGTCAATGGTGCCTTTTTCCAGCGCCGGAAAAATCTCGCTGCCCGGCAGGGTCGTGGTGCTGGCGCCGGCGGCGGTGAACAGTTTGGACACCATGCCCCCGGGCGCGCGAATCTTGCGGCCGCGAAAATCCTCAAAGGAGTTGATCGGCACCTTGGAGTGGATGATGTTGGGGCCGTGGTGGATGATGCCCACAAAACGCATGCCCAGCCGGGCATATGCTTTGCGGACGATGTCAATCCCGCCCAAGCCGTAGTAAAACACATCCCACTCGTGCGGGTTGCGCAGCCCCATGGGGTAGGAGCTGAGAAAAGAACCGAGGGGCAACTCGTTCTGGTAGTAAATGGTGAACGGATTGGCCGCCTCCAGAACGCCGTTTTTAACCGCGTCATACAGGCTGAAGTCGCCCACCACGTCCTTCGCCCCGAACGGTTTGAACTCCAGTTCACCGCCGGTTTTTTCAATGATGGAATTGCACCAGTCCTTGAACAGTTGCAGCCCCAGTCCGCCGGGCCAGGAAGTTTGCACTTTCCACGTGGCGGTCTCCGCCGCCCGCGCGTTGCGCACATGGGGCGCCGCCAGAACGGCGCCGCCGGCCAGCGCGCCGGCGCGCAGGAAATTGCGGCGCGACGATTGCGCTGATGGTTTTTTGTTTTTCATTTTCTCTCTCCGGTTAGTTTTCGCCAAAGAACGGGCTGGCGAATCGCCCCTGTGTTTAACGTTTCCAGCGCCGCCCCCGCCCTCACCGCCGGGCGCGGCATGTCATTCGGCCGGCTCCACCACCACCGGAATGCCGGCGAACCAGGCGGCGAGGTTGTCGATGTCCTCGTCACTCAGCGGCGCGGCGATGATTTTCATCACCTCGCTTTTGCGCTCGCCGGAACGGTAGGCGCGCAACTGCTCAGCCAGGTAGAGCTCCACCTGGCCCCACAAGTGGGGCGCGTCGGGGCGCAAACTGGCGCCGTTGATGGCGTGGCAGGCGATGCACATTTTCGCCTTGGCGCGCCCGGCCGCACGGTCAGCCGCCACCGCCGCTGACGCCGCCAGCGCGACCGTCACGGCGAGCGCCGCCGGCAGCAGCCGGGCGGCGGTCATTCGCCCTCATACCAAATGCGGTAAACCGCCCCGGCCTTGTCATCGGAAACCAGCAGCGAGCCGTCCAGATACTGCGCCACATCCACCGGCCGGCCGTAGTATTCCCCGGTTTCCTCGTCCAGCCAGCCATCGGCAAAAACCTCGGTCTTGCCGGCCGAGCCGTCGTCATTAAGCGCGGTGAACATCACCCTCGCCCCCACCGGCGTGGTGCGGTTCCACGAACCGTGCTGCGCGTTGAAAATTCCGCCGCGGTATTTTTGCGGGAACTGGCGGCCGGTGTAGAACGTCATTCCCAGGTCGGCGGCATGCGCGACCATTTCCACTTCCGGAAAAATGGTGTCCTTGGGCGGCGTGGAATCACGGTATTCATTGGTGCGGACATCGCCGCCGCCGAACCACGGAAAGCCGAAATTCTGCCCCTCGCCGGTAATCCGGTTCAACTCGCCGGGCGGAATGTCATCCCCCATGCCGT
This sequence comes from Gammaproteobacteria bacterium, assembly GCA_028817275.1. Classification (GTDB taxonomy): domain Bacteria; phylum Pseudomonadota; class Gammaproteobacteria; order Arenicellales; family Spongiicolonaceae; genus Spongiicolonus; species Spongiicolonus versatilis. The sequence continues at coordinate 15,962 of JAPPPZ010000037.1, read as the reverse complement.
CCACCTGGTTGTCGGTGAACCACAACTGGCCGTTGGCCGGGTGAAAATCCATGCCCACCGAGTTGCGCACGCCGCGCGCCACCACCGTCCGCTCCTTGCCGTCGCGGGTCATGCGGATGATTCCGCCGATGCCAATTCGGTCATACAGTTCCATCTTTTCCGGCGGCGAAACGTTGTACGGCTGCCCCAGGGAAATGTACAGATGGTTGTCCGGCCCGATGCGGCACACGCGCGCGCCATGGTTGTAGGACTCCTCATCCGGCGGAATTAACTGTTTGGCCACCACGAAAGCGGCCACATCGGGGCTCTCGTAGAAAAATTCGGCGGCGGGAAAAACCAGCACCCGGTTGTGCTCGGCAATGAACAGAAATCCGTCCTTGCTGAAGCACACGCCGTTGGGCACCTTGAAGTCCAGACTCGGCGCGAACACTTTGGTCTCATCGGCCACCCGGTCGGAGTCGCGGTCGGTCACCGCCCACACCCGGTTTTTGCGGGTGCCCACAAACACCACCGATGCGTTGTTGCCCACCGCCATGTGGCGCGCGTCGGGAACCACGGCGAACAGGCCGATCTTAAAACCCGGCGGCAGGTTGACCCGCGCGGCGATGCGGCGCAGGTTGTCCGCTTTCCTGCCGCCCTGCGGCACGGTCGGAATCTCCAGCGAGGTGCCGGTGGTGCGGAAGTTGGACAGTTTTTCCAGGTTGTCCTGGGCCAGAGCCGGCTGGCAGGCCAGCGCTAACGCCAGCGCCGCCGGCAGCGGCAGAAATTGTGCTTTGTTTTTCATTGTTGCACTCCTCTGTTTTTGGGTGAAAGTTATCTTACCTTAACGTAACCGGCAGCGAAAATGCCACCGTCTCCCGGCGCCCCGGCGCCTCGTCCACCACCGCCGCCCCCCACTTGCGCAGGCGCGACACCACCTCGCGCACCAGCACCTCCGGGGCCGAGGCGCCGGCGGTGACGCCGATTTTGGTTTTGCCCCGCAGCCAGTCGCGGCGGATGTGGGCGGCGGCGTCCACCAGGTGGGCCTCGGCGCCGCTTTGCTCGGCCAACTCGCGCAGGCGGTTGGAGTTGGAACTGTTGGGCGAGCCGACCACCAGCACCACTTCGCAACTCTGTGCCAGTTGGCGGACAGCGTCCTGGCGGTTCTGGGTGGCGTAGCAGATGTCGGCGCGGCGCGGACCGCGGATGCCGGGAAATCTTTCGCGCAGCACGGCGATAATTTTTGCGGTGTCGCTGACCGACAACGTGGTTTGCGTCACGTACGCGAGTTTGTGCGGGTCGGTGACGGCGAGGGCGCGCGCGTCGGCGACGGTTTCCACCAGATGCATGCCGTCGGCGGCCTGGCCCATGGTGCCTTCCACTTCCGGGTGGCCGGCGTGGCCGATGAGTACGCACTCCAATCCGTCGCGGCGGTTGCGCGCCACTTCCACGTGTACTTTGGTCACCAGCGGGCAGGTGGCGTCCAGCACCTGCAGGCCCCGCCGCCGCGCCTCGGCCCGCACCGCCCGCGATACGCCATGGGCGCTGAAGATGACGATGGCGCCGTCCGGCACGTCGCACAGTTGGTCCACGAAAACAGCGCCGGCCTCGCGCAGGCGGCCGACGACAAAACTGTTGTGCACCACTTCGTGGCGGACGTACACCGGCGCGCCGAAGGACTGCAGCGCGCGCTCCACGATCTCAATGGCGCGGTCCACTCCGGCGCAAAAGCCGCGCGGATTGGCGAGCAGAACCTGCATCATTTCACGCGCTCATGCAGCATGGTGAACACCAGCAGGAACACGCCGCAACTGATGGCGGCATCGGCGATGTTAAACGCCGGCCAGTGGAATCCGCGGTAGTGCAAGTCCACAAAGTCCACCACCGCGCCGATAAAAACCCGGTCGCTCAGGTTGCCCATCGCGCCGCCGAGAATTAAACACAAACCGGCCGCGCGCGCCGGCTGCCCGGGCTGCATTTTCCACAACAGAAACACCACCAGCGCCGACACCGCGGCGGCGACTGTTGCAAACAGCACCGTCTGCCAGCCGCCGGCATCGCTCAGCAAACCGAAAGCGGCGCCGGGGTTGTACACCAAAGTCCAGTTCAGGAACGGCGCCGCCACCACCGTCCCGCGCGCGCTGAGTTCGGCCACCGCCCACTGCTTGGCCGCCTGGTCGGCGGCAAAAACCAGCGCGGCGCATGCCAGGTAAAACACGCGCGGCGTAATTTTAACCGTCACGGCGCGGCCCCCGCGGCGGCGGCCACCGGCAAATCAAAGAACGCCCGCGCCTGCGCCGCATCGCGGGTGATTTGGGCGCGCAATGCTTTGCTGTCCGGGAATTTTTTTTCATCGCGCAATTTTTTCACCACGCTCACCCGCAGCCGCCGGCCATATAAATCGCCGTCAAAATCCAGCAGATGCACCTCCACCAGCGGCGCGGTGCAGTCCACCGTCGGGCGGCGGCCGATGTTGGCCACCGCCGGCAGCGGCGGCGCGGCCTCCACTTCCGCCTCCACTGCAAACACCCCCTGCACCGCCGGGTTCATGCTTTTCAGACTGAGATTGGCGGTGGGCCAGCCCCAGCCGCGGCCGCGCTTTGCGCCGTGCATCACCCGGCCGCTGAAGCGCAGCGGGCGCCCCATGAGTTGCGCGGCGGCATCCAGCCTGCCGGCGGCGAGGAGTTTGCGGATCAATGAACTGCTGATGCGCTCGGCGCCGGCCAGCAGGGTGGAGGCGGCGGCGACGGTGAAGCCGCCGGCCGCCGAACATTCGCGCAGCAGTTGAAAATCCCCCCCGCGCCCGCGGCCGAAACGAAAATCATCACCCACCGCCAGATAACGGACGCCGATGCCGTCCACCAGCATTTGGCGGATAAAATCGCGCGCGCCCAGCGCGGCAAGTTTGCGGTCAAAACGCAGGCACAAAACGCGCTCAACGCCAAGCGCGCCCAAGGCCTCCAGTTTTTCGCGGAATCCCATGATGCGCGGCGGGCCGAAACCGCTGCGGAAAAAATCCTGCGGGTGCGGCTCAAAAGTCACCACCGTCACCGGCAGCCCCATCTCGCGCCCCCGGCGCGCCAGGCCCTCAATCACCGCCCGGTGGCCGCGGTGCACGCCGTCAAAGTTGCCGATGGAGGCGACGCAGCCGCGGTGGCGCGCGCTGAGGTTGTGGCGGCCGCGGATGAGTTCCACTGGTTGCGCCGCGCGCCGGCCGGCTCAGTGGTGCGCCCATTCCGGCGCGGTTTCTTCCACCACCTCGCGCAACGGCCGGCGGCCGGCAAAACCGGCGGTGTAACCGTGGTAGTAAGCGATGCGCAACTCAGGGTATTTCCAGCACAAAAAACCGTCACCGGTGTCAAAGTCCACCACCCACAACCCTTTCACCGCCAGCCCCAGCCGCTCCATTTTGCTTGTCCAGTTTTGCACCACCGTCTCGCACTGTTCTTTAAGCGCATCCACTTCGCGCCGCGCCGCGCCATTGCGGCCGCCGGCAACCAGCGCATCCATCTTCTTCTTCGCCTCCTGCACTTCGCGGTGCGCGTCATGGGTGATGCGCTTGACCAGCGGCAGCAACTCCTCGGCCTCGGCCAGGGAAAAAACCCGCCGCTCGCCGCGAAAGCCGATGGGCGTCACCTGCGCCTTGCCGCCGGGCTCTTTTGCCGTGGTTTTTTTTGCCGTGGTTTGCGTGTTCATTTGCCGAAACCGGTGGTCGTCAATTGCGCCGGGCGCACTCCGCCCAGCCACAATGCAAGGGTATAACATACCATTCCCAGCGCAATCCACAACAGCAGCCGGCCCGCCCGCAGCGCCGCGCCGGCCCCGGTCCACCTGGCCTCACCGCCCGCGCCCCACGCCACCAGCAGCGCCATGACTGCCGTCGCTGCAGCCACTTGCAGCAAAAACCTGGGCCAGCGCGCCGCCGGGCGCCACACCCCGCCGCGCCACAGCACCGCCAGCAGCAGCGCCGCATTCACCCACGCCGCGATGGAGGTGGCGGCGGCCAGGCCGACGTGCTGGAAATGGCGCGACAAGACGATGCCGAGCACAATGTTCACCGCCACCGACACGCATGCAATCTTCACCGGCGTCCGCGTGTTTTTGCGCGCATAAAACGCCGGGCCCAAAACTTTAATCGCGGCAAAACCGATCAAGCCGACGGCAAACACGCGCAAACTCTGCGCCGCCTTCTGCACATCGCCGGCGCCGAACTCGCCGTACTGAAACAGCGTGGACAACAGCGGCGCGCTCAGCACAAACAGCCCCGCCGCCGCCGGCAGAATAATCAGCAGCGTCAACCGCCCGCCCCAGTCCACCAGTCGCGAAAACTCGGCCGGCGAATTGTTTTTGTGGCTGCGCGACAAACTCGGCAGCAGCACGGTGCCGAGGGCGACGCTGAACACGCCCAGCGGCAACTCCATCAGGCGGTCGGAGTAGTACAGCCACGACACGCTGCCGGTGACCAAAAACGACGCCAGCAATGTGCTGACCAGCATGTTGATTTGGTTCACCGAGGCGCCGAAAGCGGCCGGCGCCATTAACTTGAAAACCTCACCGATGTTTTTTTTGTTTTTCTGTTGGTCAACCTGGCGCGGTTTTCCGCCGCCGGTGAACAGCAGTTTTTCTTTTTTCAAAAACGGCAACTGAAACAGCAACTGCACCGCCCCGGCCAGCGGGACGCCGAGGGCCACGCCCACCGCCGGATTGGGCGCCAGCGGCGCGAAGTAAACCACCGCCGCAATCAAACACAAATTCAACAGCACCGGCGTCGCCGCCGGCGCCGCAAATTTGCCGGCGGTGTTCAGCATGCCCGCCGCCATGGCCACAAAAGAAATAAAAAACAGGTACGGAAAAGTCAGCCGCAGCGCATCCGCCGCCAGGTCAAACTTCACCGGGTCGCCCACAAACCCCGGCGCCACCACCGCCACCAGCGCCGGCGCCGCCGCCACCCCGGCCGCGCTCACCAATGCCAGCGCCAGCGCCAGCCGCACCGCCACGCCGCCGATAAAAGCACGGGTTTGCGCTGCATCACCGGCGGTATATACGCCGGTGAACACCGGAATAAAGGCCATGGAAAACGCGCCCTCACCGAACACCCGGCGGAATAAATTAGGCACGCGAAAGGCCACAAAAAAAACATCGGCCTCCAGCCCGCTGCCTAAAAACCGCGCAAAAACCATGTCCCGCGCCAGCCCGCTGACCCGCGACAGCATGGTCATCGCGCTCACGGTGGCGGCGGCGGCGGGCAGTTTGTCGCGCATGGAAGTTGACAGCGGGGCGTTTTTTGCGGATACTGCGCGCGATTTTACCCCAACACGAGGAACTCCCCTTGGCCAACTCACCACAAGCCCGCAAGCGCGCCCGCCAGAACGACGCCCGCCGCGCCCGCAACCACAGCCAGACCGCCGCCATGCGCACCGCGGTTAAACGCTTCTTACAGTCACTGCAGGGTGAAGGCGCCAGCCGCGAAAAATCCGCCGCCGCCTACGCCACCGCCGCCTCAGCCGCCGACCGCATGGCACGCAAAGGCCGCCAGCACAAAAACAAAGCCGCCCGCCTGAAATCCCGGCTGAACAAACGGTTTCGGGCGGCGGAGTTTTCTTAGCAGGTTTGGCTGTCCAACCACCGTTTCTACTGCCCGCACCACCGTTTCTGCAGGTGCAACCACCATTCCGGCGCCTGATGGCGTCACATTGGAAGTGGAAATCCTCGGCCAAATCCGCCCCGCCACCGTGCACACCCGGCCGCAACCTGAACTGCGCCACCGGCCGATTATAAGATATGGCGTATAATAAGCGCACTTTGGGGGGTTGACTTCCAGCACCCTAACCCTATACTTCCCCTTAAACCATCCCAATCTGCGAGGAGAAAATCAATGAATAACCCGCAAGTTGATACGGTATACAAAACGTATATCGACGCCTATCACGCGGCGGCAAGCCTCAAAAAGCAGGATGTTGGTGCGGACACTGTGGTCCGCATTGAAAAGGCCCCCTACAGCGACGGTTATGTCGTCCGTTCCGTGCCGGTCTTTCTCGAAACTTCCCTTCCCATACTCGATATGGGAGTGCCGGATGCGCCTGCTTGGGGCACCAACCGAAATCCCAACTACGATGACAGAAAGTAGTTACGGATGAGTGCTTCTGAAAATAATCCGTCCAGACAGGAGTTGATTCCGGCCAATGTACTCGCCTTGGAGCAGGCGCGCATAGACAACGCCAACCGCCAAGTTGAGGCGAGAAGAGAATTGACCGCCGCAAACGACCGCAACAACCAGCGGCTGTTTGAATTCCACACCAATCGACTTGAGCGCGAAATGAAGTTGCTCCACGCTCGCCACAAAACTTATAAGGTGGTCGTCTATGCTGTCGTGCTGGCCACTGTTGCAACCATTTGGTTTTTACTCTACAACGCTTTCTATGGCGATGGCGAGCAAAGAGAATACGGGCTGATGATTGCCAAGTATTTGGCCATCGGCGTTGCCGGCTACGGCATCATCAGCGGTGTTGCCGGTCTGTTCAAAAAATTTCTGAAGCAGGGCGAGGAGTAACCCCCGCGCCGCTGAAGAATCCCGAATCCATGCCACATTGGCGCTGATGGTGGGCGGGATTAGCGGGGTTTGCAAACAGTTCGGCTAAAATGCAACTCTTTTAGCCAACCCAAGCCCAACCTTAGCCAAAATCCGAAACTGCTAACTGTGTTACTGCAACTTCCAGCGCTGTCACCGCCCCTTCCAGTACTGTTACCGTCACTGCCAGCACTGTCACCGCTATTTTCAGTACTGTCACTTCCAGTTTTACAACTGTAATTTCCACCACCGTCGCCGGCACTGTCATTTCCGCATGTCGCACCGGCGGCTTTGTTCTACACTCCGCCACCTTACCGACGACCCCGGGGTCGGCATGACCATTTTCCCGACCGGAGAAACCAACAAGAGCAAAAACATCAACAAAAAAGACAAGCAAGGACGCAAGCAAGGCCTCTGGATTGAGAATAAGTGGTTTGGCTACTATACGCACGAAAGCGCATATGTAGACGGCATAAAGCAGGGCCATTGGGTTACGCGGTATTCCGATGGCACTGTGATGCAAAAAGAATAAACTAACCCCCATCATCGCCGGTCTCCATCGGCGGCGGCGCCCCCGCCTACTCCAGCAACGCATTAACCCCCATCACATCCCCGTCGCCCAGGGTACCGGCGAGTCTTTTCAGGTTAAGCAGGGCGAGGATGTAGTCGTAGCGGGCGCGCAGGTGGTCGCGGCGGGCGGTGAACAGGTCGCGCTGGGCGTTGAGCACTTCCAAACTGGTGGACACGCCGACGTCGTATTCGTCCCGCCGGGCGCGCAATGCGCTTTCGCTGGCGGTGACGGCCTCGGCCAGCGCCTTGACGCGGGCGATGGTGCTGGTGACATCCTGAAACGCGGCGCGCACCCGGCGTTCCACCGAGCGGCGCGTCACTTCCACCTGCGCCTGCGCCGATTGAAACTGGATGGTGGCCTGGGCGATGCGCTTTCTGGCCAGGCCGCTGCGGAAGATGGGCACGCTCATGACCAGGTTGGCGGACGAGCGGCGCTCCGGGTTGGACGACGGGTCGCCGCCGTCGCTGTCGGTGTAGGAATGCGACAAACGCAAGTCAAAGTTCGGGTGGCGCTCGCCGCGGCGCACTTTAATTTCGCGCTGCGCGATGGCGGCCTGCTCGCGCACCGCGCGAATGTCCGGGTTGGACTCGGCGGCCAGCGCGACCCATTCATCCTCCGACTGCGGCTGCGGCATCGCCAAATCCGCATCCTCGGCCAGCGGCACCGGATCCTCCGGCGGCACATCCACCAACTCCATCAGCCCGCGCTGCGCATCCTCCACCGCGTTGGCCGCGCGAATTTCACCGACCCGGGCCAACTCAAAGCGCGCCTTGGCCTCAAAAACGGCGGTGCGGTTGTCCAGGCCCACCGCCAGACGCTGCCGCGCGCGCGCCAGTTGCGAGTCGATGGCGGCGACTTCGCTGCGCGACAAAGTTAAATTGTCCCCCGCCGACAGCAGGCCGAAATAACGGTCGGCGATGCGCACAATTAAATCCTGCCGCGCACGGTCCAGGTTGTGGTCGGCGGCGCGCGCCTGCAACTGCGCCTGGCGGTAGCGGGAGAAGTTGGCGGCGTTGTACAGCGGCTGGGTGAGGTCCAGCGAGTAGCGGCTTTCGTCAAAGTCGGTCCGGCCGCCGCCACCGCCGCCACCGCCGCCGCCAGCCGATGAACCATCACCCTGGTTGCGCCGCGCCCGCACCCGGCCGTGCTGCGCCGAACCGTCCACCGCCGGGCCCAAGGCCGTGCGCGCCAGCGGCACGCGCATCCGCTCGGCCTGGTGGTCGAGCAGCGCCTTGCGGTAGGCGGCGTCGTTGTTCAGCGACAGTTTATAAAGCGTCCACAAATCATCCGCCGCCTGCGCCGGCGCGCACAGCGCAACGGCGGCCGCGGCGGCGGCAACGGCGCAAATGATTCGGCGGAACTGCGGCACAGGCGCGGCGGTGCGGCCGGGCCGCTCAGTGGGTGTGGTCCTTGGGCAGCACGTAAACCGCCTCGGCGCCCTCGCCCTTGCGGGCGAAAAATTTTTCCGCCGCCGGATGGTTCACCGGCTCGCCGCTTTCGTCGCACTCCAGGTTCTGCTCCGAAACATATGCGATGTAACTCTGCCGCGTTTCCTCGGCTTCGGCGAACAGGTGGTAGAACGGCTGGTCTTTGCGCGGGCGGATGTCCTCGGGAATGGACAGCCACCATTCCTCGGTGTTGTTGAACTCCGGGTCCACGTCAAAAATCACCCCGCGAAACGGGAACAGCCGGTGGCGCACCACCTGGCCGATGGTGTATTTGGCGTTTCTGCTGGTGGCGTTCATCGCGGTTTTTTTATACACCACTCAGGCGCGGTTTTCCAGCAGGCGCGGCAGCAGTTCGGCGAGATTGCACGGGCGGGTGCGGAAGTCCAGTTGCAGGCGGAGCAGTTTGTCCCAGGCTGTGGCGCAGGCGCCGGCCGAGCCGGGCAGCACAAAAATATACGTGCCGTTGGCAACGCCGGCCAGGGCGCGCGACTGCACGGTGGAGGCGCCGATCTCCCCGAATGACAGCGCGCGAAACGTCTCGCCGAAGCCGGGGATGGTTTTGTCCAGCAGCGGCGCCACCGCCTCCGGCGTGCCGTCGCGGCCGGTGACGCCGGTGCCGCCGGTGGACAGCACCACCTGCACCCCGGCGTCTGCAATCCACCGCGACACCACGGCGCGCACTTGGTAAATGTCGTCCTTGACCACGGTTTTGTCCACCACGCGGTGGCCGGCATCGGCCGCTCTTGCGGCCAGCAATTTGCCGGACTGGTCCTCGGCCTCGGTGCGCGAGTCGGAGACGGTGAGGACGGCGACCGGCAGCGAAATAAATTCGCGCTGTTTTTTGTCGGCGGTCATGCGGCGAATGGTAGCACGGCAAACTTAACTGCACGCCTCTCTGTGCCGCCTGCAAAAATTTTGTATGGCGCGAAAAATCGCCTGCGCAAGTTTGCGGCGGTATTTGCGCGAGCGCAGCAACTTTTCCTCTTTGGGATTGGAAATGTAGGCGGTCTCCACCAAAATGGAGCGGATGTCCGGCGACTTCAGCACGGCGAAGCCGGCCTGCTCCACTTTTGCGCTGTGCAGCGGGCCTATTTTTTTTAATTCTTTCAGCACCTCGGCGCCGAGAAGTTTGCTGTCGTTGATGGTGCTGGTCATGGACATGTCCATCATCGCCACCGCCACATCGGGATCGGCGCCGCGCAGGTTAATGCCGGCCGAAAAGTCCGACAAGTTTTCCCGCCGCGCCAGCCGCCGCGCGGTTTCACTGGACGCGCCCTTAAGCGACAGCGCGTAAACCGATGAGCCGCGCGCGCTGCGGTTTGTGACCGCGTCGGCGTGAATGGAAACAAACAACGTGGCGCCGGCCTGGTGCGCCAGGTTCACACGCTTGCGCAGGTTCACGTAGTAGTCGCTTTTGCGAATCAAAAACGCTTTCATGCCCGGCGCCTTGTCGATGCGCCGCGCCAGGTCGGTGGCCACCGCCAGCACCACGTCTTTCTCGCGCGTACCGCGCTTGCCGATGGCGCCGGGGTCTTCACCGCCGTGGCCGGCGTCCACGGCGATGATGATGGGACTTTTGCGCGGCCGTTTTTGCGCCGGGGGCGGCGCGGGTTTTGGTTTTGCAACCGCCGGCTGGCCGCCCGGAAAAGTGAGCACCAGCCGGTAGTTGCGCCCCGAGCCGGGCGGCAGCAGGTAGGCCTTGTGCGGCACCTTGCGCGCCATGTCCAGCACCAGGCGCAGCACATGCGGCTTGGGCTGGCCGGCGCGAATTTTTTTCACCAGCGCAATGGTGGACTTCGGCAATTTGCCGCCGAGCACCGTGCCGGGCATGTCCACCACCACGCGAAAGGGGTTCTCCACTGTGTACACGCGGTACAGAATCGGCCCGTCCAAATCCACCACCACCTGCGCCCGGTCGGGCGCGCGCCACATGCGGACCTCGTTGACGCTGACGGCAAAGGCCGCATTGCCCGCCAGCAGCAGCGCGACGGCGGTGACGGTGAGGGTGACGGCGCGCACAGTTTTCATCGCGGCGCCACGCTGCAAGTGAGGGCGCGCGCCTGCGCATCGTCCGGCACGGTGGCGAGGGTGACGGCCACATCGGCCGGCGGCAGAAAACCGGCGGCGCGCTGCGGCCACTCCACCAGCACCACCGCCGCGCCGTCCAGATAGTCGCGAAAACCGATGCCCTCCAACTCCGCCGCCGATTCCAGACGGTAAAGATCAAAATGATGCGCCACACCGCCGCCGGCCACGGGATAAGTCTGCACCAAATTAAATGTCGGACTGTTCACCACGTCGGCCGCGCCAAGCCCTTGCAGGATGGCGCGCGCCAGCACGGTTTTCCCGGCGCCGAGTTCACCGCGCAACGTCACCAGCATCCCCGGCCGCACAACATCCCGCGCCAGCCGTGCGCCAAAGTCCACCGTCGCCTGTTCACTGTCAACAGTAAACGCACCGTGTTCACCGTTCACTGCAGCGAATCCAGCAACCGGTTGTGCAGCCTGCGCACCAACGGCGGCAAGTCGGTGGCCGCCATGCCCACCGCGCCATCCGCCGCCGCCACATCGCCGGCCGCGGCATGCAGTTGCACGCCGCAACATGCGCCGTCCATCACACCGTAGCCCTGGGCGATGAACGCGCCAATCACGCCGCTCAGCACGTCGCCCATGCCGGCCGCGGCCATGCCGGGGTTGCCGGCGGCGCACAGCCATGTTTGCCCGCCATCGGCGATGACCGTGCCGGCGCCCTTGAGCGCGCACACGCCGCCGTAACGGCCGGCAATGTCAGCCGCCGCCTGCAAACGGCCGGCCTGCACCGCGGCACTGCCGACGCCGAGCAGTCGCGCGGCCTCGCCGGGGTGCGGCGTCAACACCCAGTTGTCGCGGCGCGCGGATTCCTGCGCCAGCAAGTTGAGCGCATCGGCGTCCACCACCATGGGCAGGCCGAGTTCCAGCGCCGTGGCGAAGGCGTCCACGGCAAAAGCGCCGGCGCCGAGTCCGGGGCCGGCAACAGCGGCGGTGAAGCGGCCCGCGCTTGCGCGCAACTCGCCGAGTTCCACCGTCATCACCTCCGGCCGCGCGCGGGCGGCGGCGTTGTCTTCGGTGCACAACGTCACCAGCCCGGCGCCGGCGCGCACCGCACCTTCGGCGGCCATTACCGCCGCGCCACCCATGCCGCGGCCGCCGCCGAGCACCAGAACATGGCCGGCGGCATGCTTGTGCGCGTCGCCGGCGCGGCGGTGCAGAATGGTTTTGAGATGCGCGTCACTGAGCAGCCGCGCATCGGCGGCAACCGAATCGTAAACCGGGCCGGCGGCGCCGAGGGTGTCGAGCAAAACTTCGCCGGCAAAGTGCGCGCCGCGGCCGGTGAACAGGCCGGGCTTTTTAGCGATGAAAGTGAGGGTGACGCCGGCGGCCAGGGCGCTGCCGTAAACTTTGCCGCTGTCGCAGCACAAACCGGATGGCACGTCCACGGCGATGACCGCGGCTGCCGCATCGTTGATGCGCGCAAACAACTCTGCGGCCGCCGCGTCCACATCGCGGGTGACGCCGGTGCCGAGCAGCGCGTCCACAATCAAAGTTTCCGCATCGGGAGTGAACTCGGCGAGGGGCGCGATGGCGGCGCCGGCGGCGATGGCGGATTCTTTTTGCGCGGCGCCCACCCTGCTTTGCGGCGCGCCGGCGCCGGCAGTAAACACGCGCACCGGCCAGCCGCTTTGCGCGGCGAGGCGCGCGACCACGTAACCGTCACCGCCGTTGTTGCCGCCGCCGCACAGCACCGCCAGCGGCCGCCGCGCCGAAAACCGCCGGCAAATCAATGCAAACACCGCCGCCCCGGCGCGCTGCATTAATTCTTCGCCGCTTAAACCGTTTTCCATGGCGGCGCTTTCCAGCGCGCGCACCGCACGGGCCGAATACAGGTTGTGCGCATCAAAAGGCATGGCTACGGTCATGATAACAGTGCGGCGGCGGCGGCGGCCGGCGCGTGTTATGCTCGGCGGCGCCCCTTTCCCGCCGTGAAAAAACCGTGAACAACGCCGCGCAACTGGTCCGGCAAATTAAATCCTGGGGGCGCGAACTCGGCTTTCAGCAGGTCGGCGTCACCGGTACCGAACTCGGCGAGGCCGAGGGCCGCCTGCTGGAATGGCTGCGGCGCGGCTACCACGGCGAGATGAACTACATGGCGCGCCACGGCGCCAAACGCACGCGCCCGGCGCAACTAAAACCGGGCACGCTGACGGTGATCTCGGCGCGCATGGATTATTTTCCGCGCAAAGCGCGCGCTGTTGCCGAAACTTTGCGCGACCCCGCCGCCGCTTTTATTTCGCGCTACGCCCTCGGCGCCGACTACCACAAACTAATGCGCCGCCGCCTGCAAAAACTTGCGCTGCGCATTGAAAAAGAAACCGGCGCTTTCTGCCACCGCGCCTTCACCGACAGCGCGCCGGTGATGGAAAAACCGCTGGCGCAAAAAGCCGGGCTCGGCTGGATCGGCAAGCACAGCAACCTCATCAACCGCCGCGCCGGTTCATGGTTTTTTCTCGGCGAGTTATACACCGACTTAAAACTGCCGCGCGACGCGCCGGCCGCCGACCACTGCGGCACCTGCGACTCGTGCATCACCGCCTGCCCCACCGGCGCCATCGTGGCGCCTTACGTAGTGGACGCGCGGAAATGCATTTCCTATTTGACCATTGAACTCAAGGGCGCCATTCCGGAGCCGTTGCGCCCGCTGCTCGGCAACCGGGTTTTCGGCTGCGACGACTGCCAGGCGGTTTGTCCGTGGAACCGTTTTGCACAGGCCGGCGGTGAACATGCATTCGCCCCGCGCCACGGCCTGGACAGCGCCGGGCTGATTGCGCTGTTTGCATGGAGCGAGGAAGAATTTCTGCGCCGCACCGAAGGCTCCGCCATCCGCCGCATCGGTTATGAACAATGGCTGCGCAACCTCGCCATCGCCCTCGGCAACGCACCGCCCTCAGCGACTGTGACGGCGGCGCTGCGCAGCCGGGAGAATCACCCGGCGCCCTTGGTGCGCGAGCATGTGGCGTGGGCGCTGCTTAGAACTGCCACTTGCCGGTGAGGAGGTTGCGGTGGTGAGGCCGTCTTCCAAGAACGCACACGCCCTCACCGCCTCCCTTTCCGCCGGTTGCATTCTTTGCACAGCATTTGGCAGTTGTCCGGTTCGGTTTTGCCGCCCTCGCGCCATGGCGTGATGTGGTCGCCTTCCATTTCATCGATGCCGAATTCCTTCCCGCACTCCGGGCATGTCCCCTGCTGCCGCTCAAACGCGCTGCGTTTTTGCGCGGGGGTGAAGGCGCGGATGTTGAGGTGGTGCTCGCCGCCGGTGAGGAGGTAAGCGTAGATGCCGGATTTCTTTTTAATGTCGTCGTCTTGCATGAGTTGCGCGATGTCCTGCTCCAACTTTTCCGCGTCGAATTTGCGCTCTTTGTGGTCGGCATAGAACGCGCCCCAGTCGAGGCCTTTCATTTCGCGACGGTATTTGGGAAAGACTTTTTGCACCCACGCAATCACCGCGCAAAAATGCTCCCACAGCGGCTTGGCATCCGCGTCATGCTGGCGCCGCCCCATGTAAGATTCAATTTCCGACTTGCCGCCGGCCAGCCATTTAATCGCGGTTTCCAGATATTCCTGACGATTTGCGCGGCCGCTTAAGTAATCGCCGCCGACACCGCCGGCGGCACAGCCGATTTTGCTGAAATACCGCTTGGCGTCGGTCACCCACGTGCCGGAGTACACCGCATTGCGCAGTTCCTGGTCGGTGAGTTGCTCGCCGGCGATGTTGATGGTCTTAAACCAGTTCAACTTTTCGCTGTCCGAGCCGGTGCACAGATACACCGTCAGTTTGTAATTCAAAACCTGCTTTTGCTGGTCGTCCTGCAGGTTATGAAAAAACAAATCCTCAAATGAGAAATCGCCCTGCATATACTGGCAGATGGAGATGGTGCGCTGCTGGCCGTCGATGACCTCAAAGCCGCCGTCATCGCGCACCGCCCAATACATGACATTGAGCGGAAAGCCTTGCCGCAGGGTGTCAATCACCGCATCGCGTTTCGCCGGCCCGTAGACAAACTCGCGCTGATACTTCGGGCGAATGTCCAGCCGGCCGCCGTAGCCGACCACGCCTTCATCGGCCTTGTCGGCATAACCGTCCGCCAACTCGGCGACGGTGATTTCTTTCAGTTCGATTTTCATGGCGAAGTTTGTTTGTGGCGAATGAATATGCGCCCATACTTTAACTTGCCGTTAATGTACGGACCGTCTTTGCCGATGCTGGACGGGATGCCGGCCAACCCTTGGATATTACCAGCAGCCAGGCCGATGATTTCGAATTGGTCGGGATTATACTTGTCCAGAAAAGAAATCGGCACTCCCATTACCCCGGCATAATCGACCGGAATGCCTTTGGTCTTGTCGACGTTGATGGCATCATAGTTGTCAAACTTCGGATATTCATCGACGCTGTATTTTTTATACAGCACCAATTTCTCGTGTCGTTTGGCGACATCCAAATTGGTATACCAACCAACGTTGCCCATGTTGATAATCTTTTTGCCGTTTTCGATGCCGCTGAATTTTTCGGCATTGTCAGGAACACCAAATTTTTTGGCGCCGTTATTAACCCCCAGCCAAATTTTGTCGACCATGACATGCCGGAAAACTTCTTTGTAAGTAATCGCATTCATGCTGCCGAGGATTAAGAACTTTTTGCCGCTCTCAATCAGTTGGTTAACATATTCGCGGAACAGCGAAAACGGCGGATTGGTGACCACGATGTCGGCTTGGTTCATCAACGCCATGCATTCCTCGCTGCGAAAGTCGCCGTCGCCGCGCAACCGTTTAATGCCGATTTCCTCCGGGTCGGGAATGCGGTTGCGGTCGCCATGGTATTCCAGCGAAATTGCCCGCTCGCTGTCGTGGCGGCTGAACACATCGCGCTCCTGATTTTTGTAGCAGGTGGTGACCAGTTTCTTGAGTTCCAACTGTTCAAACTGGTGGGAAAAGTAATGGAAGAAATTGCTCACCCGCGGGTCATCGCAGTTGCACAGCACCGTCTTGCCGCGAAAGTGGTCTTTGTAATGCGCCAACTCGCGCTCGATATCGACTCGTTGCGTGTAAAACTCGTCGTTCTTTGCCGCTCGGGCGCGGTTTAGATTCAGATTTTGATTGGCGCGGGCAGACATGGGTGATGGTGATGGTTTCTGCATGACTTGACTCGTGACCGCAGTATAACTCAACCCGCGCCCGGCCGCTGCCGCAAATGCCGAACCACAAGGCGATTAAACAGCCGGTGGTTGCGCATGTTCAGCCCAGCAGAGCATCCACTTTTGCGGCGCAGATGAAATCGTTTTCGGACAGGCCGCCGATGGCGT
>JAPPPZ010000013.1 GCA_028817275.1 Gammaproteobacteria bacterium | reverse complement strand
CACAAAAGTGGCTCAAGGACCGCAAGGGCAGAAAACTCTCGCCGCAGGATGTGGTTCACTACCAGAAAATCATCGCCGCGTTGGTGGCGACGGCGGCGATTATGGCAAGAATAGACGAGGTTTCGCAGTAAAAATGGATGGCTCGGCAAAGCCGAGCCATCCCGGTGTTTACTGCAAAGCAAAGCCCATGCCTTTCAAAATCCACCGGCTGGCTTCTTTTGTTTGTTGAATTTCTCTTCCTTCCCAGAACCTTGTTAGGTTGCCAAACGGTGTAAACCCCGCGAGTTTGCTCACTTGCGCGTTGAACAATTCGGAATATTTCAGAATGTCCATCACGGCTTGTAGTTTCTCGTCTTCGTCCACGTTTCTCTCTTTGCCGTGGATGATTTCATCCCTGGCTTTTATGGCGTGTTCCATTTTCTGCGTAAGTTCTTTGCTGAGTGCACGCCCATAGACAGTTTTATAAAGTTCGGGAAAATTTTTCCGGGTAATGTCCATATTGCTGATTGCAGTCCACACCAAATCCTTATGCACTCCGTGCAACTTGACCAAGCCGCAATAAAGAGACATCACGTGCGCGCGCTCAACCCGGCTGAACATGTAGGCGATGACAATATCCCAGGAACATTTACGTCTGCCGATGAGGTGAACCAGTTCCATGAGGTACCGGAAATAAAATTGAATTTCACCCGGAGCCCGGCGAAATTGATTTGTAATATCAGCAGGCGTGACTTTGGCGTCCATAATTAATCCCCACCAACCCCCAACCGCTTATGCATCAACGGACTCGTAGTCGTATACTGCACAAACTGCCGCGCATCCGGGTTCAAGTGTTTCTGGACTCCAAAAGCCGCCAGTGCCGCTTCATGAAATCCGCTGAGGATTAATTTCTTTTTGCCGGGATAGGTGTTGATGTCGCCCACGGCGAAGATGCCGGGGGTGCTGGTTTCGTAGGTTTCGGTGTTCACTTCAATCTGGTTTTTATCCAGGCCCAGGCCCCAGTCGGCGATGGGGCCGAGTTTGGGCGCCAGGCCGTAGAACACCAGCAGGTGTTCGGCGTTGATGTCCACCATCTGGTCGCTGAAGTTTTTCACCCGCAGCCCGCCGAGGCCGCCGCCGTCATCGGTGAGGATTTCCTTGACCAGGCCGGTGACCAGGTCCATCCTGCCGGCGTCCACCAGTGCTTTCATCTGTGCCACCGAGGCCGGGGCGGCGCGGAATTCTTCGCGGCGGTGCACCAGGGTGACATGGGCGGCGGTTTTGCCCAGTTCCAGCGTCCAGTCCAGCGCCGAGTCGCCGCCGCCGAGGATGGCGATGCGCTTGCCGTGGAACAAACTTGGATTTTGCACTTTGTAGTGCACGGTTTTTCCCTCGTGTTGGTCCACGCCCTCCTTGCGCAGGCGGCGCGGTTGGAATGAGCCGAGGCCGCCGGCAATCACCACGGTGCGCGTGTGGAACACCGTGCCTTTGGAAGTGCCGAGGTGGAACCCCCCACCCTCGCGCCGCAACTCGTTCACTTCCTGGCCGAGGTGGGTTTCGGCGTTGAACGGTTTAATTTGTTCCAGCAGGCGGTCGATTAATTCCTGCGCGCCGCACACCGGGATGGCCGGGATGTCGTAGATGGGTTTGTCGGGATACAACTCGCTGCACTGCCCGCCGACCTGGCGCAGCGAGTCCACCAGGTGCGCGCTGATGCCGAGGAGGCCCAGTTCAAAAACCTGAAACAGCCCCACCGGCCCGGCGCCGATAATGACGCAGTCGCTTTGAATCGCCTTCGCCACTTACCAGTTTTTAACCGGCGTGAACAACCCCGGCTGGCTGGCGTAAAACGCCGCGATGTCCTGCATGTCCTCCTCGCTCAGCGCGCCCACCAGCGCGCCCATCACCGCGTTTTTGCGCACGCCGGATTTGTAGTCGCGCAAAGTTTGCACCAGGTATTCGGCGTGCTGTCCGGCGAGGTTGGGGAACGCGCCGCTGGGGCTGATGCCGCTGTCGCCGTGGCAGGCAATGCACTGCTGCGCCTTGGCGCGCCCGGCGTCCACATCGGCGGCGGCGGCGGTGAGGATGCCGGCGGTGAGGGTGAGGGCGGTGAGGGCGGCGGCCGCGCCGGCGGAAAATTTCATTGCCCGCTTTCCTCCCGCCGCAGCCCGGCAAAGTAGTCGGCGATGTCGGCGATGTCCTGGTCGCTCAGCCCTTCCGCGTGGGCGCGCATGGTGGGGTGGGTGCGCTCGCCGCTGCGGTAGGCGCGCAATGCGGCGGCGATGTAATCGGCATGCTGTCCGCCCAGTTTGGGCACCGGATAGCCGGGGTAGGCGTTGCGGTAGCCGGCGGCGCCGTGGCAGCCCATGCAGGTAAACGCCTTCCCGCGCCCGACCGCCGCATCGCCCGCCGTTTGGGCTGCCGCCGGCAAAAGCGCGATGCCGAGGACAAAAGCGGCGGCGGTTCTAATCACCCATGACATGGCGGCGGATTATACACGACTGAGAACGTCGCCGCCGTCACCCGCACCGCCGGTTGCTGCTGACGGTTTAGAACCGGAGTTTGCCGTTGAGGAGGCTGGTGGTGTTGAGGGCGTTGTTTGTGTTGAGGTTGAGGCTGAGGTTGAGTGGTCCGGCAGATTTGCGGGCGGAGAGGGTGAGGTGGCGTGCTGTTTGTGAGTGTTGCGCTGTTGAGTTTGGCGCGGGGCCAGAGGGCGGAGAAGTGGAAGGAGGCGTTGTCGGATGGGGCGAGGACGGCGCCGATTTGCCGCTGGCTCAGCCCACCGCCGGTACATCGGCATCGGCGGCTGCCGGGCGCGGGGCCGGGCGGGGGAGCGGGGCGGGCGACGGCTGGCGTTGCGGTGGTTTGGCGGCGGCGGGCGAGGGTGAGGGGCGGCGGGCGGACCTGGCGGCCGGGGGCTGCACCGTGGGCATTGGGCCGGGCGGCGGCGGGCGGCGGGGGATTTTGCGGCCGATGAAGTTTTCAATTTCGGGGAGATGCACGGCGTATTTGTCGCAGGCGAAACTCAGGGCGGCGCCGCTGGCCCCGGCGCGGGCGGTGCGGCCGACGCGGTGCACGTAATCTTCGCAATCCTGCGGCAGGTCAAAGTTAATTACGTGGCTGACGCCGGCGATGTGCAGGCCGCGGGCGGCGACATCGGTGGCGACCATCACCGTGGTGCGCGCGGCGCGGAACGACTCCAGCAGCCGCTCGCGCTTCTGCTGCGGGATGTCGCCGGAGAGGACGCCGGAGTCGACGCCGTTGTTCTGCAGCCAGCGGTGCACGGTGTCGGCGGCGATGCGGGTGTTGACGAAAACCAGGCATCTCTCCACCGGCAACTGGCGCAGCAGTTGCACCAGCAGCGGGATTTTTTCCTCGGCGGCGGGGAAGAACAGACTCTCCTCAATTTTTTCGGCGGTGGGGGTGGCGCTTTCCACCACCAGTCGCTGGGGGCTGTTCATGTGCTCGTAGGCCAGTTCGTTCACCCGCAGCGACAGGGTGGCGGAGAACAGCATGGACTGGCGCGCGGCGGCCGGCGGCATGCGGCGCAGCACGTAGCGGATGTCGCGGATGAAGCCGAGGTCAAACATGCGGTCGGCTTCATCCAGCACCGCCACTTCCACGGCGTCCAGGCCGAACACGCCCTGGCGGTAGTAGTCCAGCAGGCGGCCGGGGGTGCCGGTGAGGACGTCCACGCCGGCGGCGATTTCCTCGCGCTGTTTGTCGTAGTGGATGCCGCCGTAGACCAGGCCGAGGCGGATGGCGGTGTACTCGCCGATGGCCTGGGCGTCTTTGTGAATCTGGATGGCCAGTTCGCGGGTGGGCGCAAGAATTACCGCGCGCGGGCGGCAGGCGGCGGGCGGCGGCTGCGGGTTGTTAATCAGGCGGTTGAACAGGGTGAGCAGGAAAGCGGCGGTTTTGCCGGTGCCGGTTTGCGCCTGGCCGGCCACATCGCGCCCGGCCAGTGCCGGCGGCAGGACCAGCGCCTGAATGGGCGTGCAGTGGGTGAATCCGAGGTCGGCCAGGCCCCGCAACAGCGAGGGCGCCAGGTCAAAATCGGTAAATTTTTGATTAGTAAGGTGTTTTTCCTGCATCGCGGGAGCGGGAATTTTTTCGCCGGGGGCTTGCATTGTGCGGTGTTTTGGGTCTACCATGCGCCGCAGGCGGGAAGCCCATGCCTCCCACCGGCGCCCTCAGCGACAGCCTTGGCAACGGCCTGGCAGCGGCTCAGCGGCGGTGTTCCCCTTTTGTTTTTCATTCACTCATTATGTTTGAGGTTGACTTGCAATGCCAAATGCATCGAACATTATTCAAGTGAGCGATGCCGACTTTGAGAACCTGGTTCTCAAGGCGCCGCAACCGGTCCTGGTGGACTACTGGGCCGAGTGGTGCGGACCGTGCAAGGCCATCGCGCCGGCTCTGGAGCAAATTGCCGGCGAATATGGCGGCCGTTTGCAAATCGCCAAACTTAACATTGACGAAAATCCGGAAACCCCGCCCAAATACGGCATCCGCGGCATCCCGACTTTAATGCTGTTCAAAAACGGCGCGGTGGAAGCGACCAAAGTCGGGGCGCTGTCCAAATCCCAAATCACCGCTTTTCTCGACGAAAGCCTGTAGCAGAATACCATAAACCACCGCCGGCGGACACCCCGCCGGTTTCATCCCTCCTCCCCGCTGACAACCGTTCGGGCGGGGCCGCAAACCCAAGGTAGCCATCCATGTCCCTCAATCTTACCGAACTTAAAACCAAACCGGCCGCGGAACTCGCCGAACTGGCGCGGGAACTCAACCTGGAAAACGTCGGCCGCATGCGCAAGCAGGACCAGGTTTTTTCCATCCTCAAGGCGCTGTCGCGCAAGGGCGAGAACATCGTCGGTGAGGGCGTGGTGGAAATCCTGCCCGACGGCTTCGGCTTTCTGCGCTCATCCTCCAGTTCCTACCTGGCCGGGCCGGATGACATTTATGTGTCGCCGAGCCAGATACGCCGGTTCAATTTGCGCACCGGCGACAGCGTGGTGGGCGAGATACGGCCGCCCAAGGATTCCGAGCGCTATTTCGCGCTGCTCAAAGTGGAAACCATCAACAGCCAGACCCCGGAAAAATCCAAGCACCGCATTCTGTTTGAAAACCTGACCCCGCTGCACCCCGACCAGCGCATTCGCCTGGAACAGGAAAACGGCTCGGCGGAGTCGCTGACCGGGCGCGTCATCGACATCATCGCCCCCATCGGCAAGGGCCAGCGCGGGCTGCTGGTGTCGTCGCCGAAGACCGGCAAGACGGTGATGCTGCAGCAAATCGCCCACTCCATCACCGCCAGCGAGCCGCAGTGCCGGCTGATTGTGCTGTTGATCGACGAGCGGCCGGAGGAGGTGACCGAGATGCAGCGCACGGTGCGCGGCGAGGTGGTGTCATCCACCTTTGACGAGCCGGCGGCGCGCCATGTGCAGGTGGCCGAGATGGTGCTGGAGAAAGCCAAGCGGATGGTGGAAACCAAGCAGGACGTGGTCATCCTCCTCGACTCCATCACCCGCCTGGCGCGCGCCTACAACACGGTGGCGCCGGCCTCCGGCAAGGTGCTCACCGGCGGCGTGGACGCCAATGCCCTGCAGCGGCCGAAGCGCTTCTTCGGCGCGGCGCGCAATGTGGAGGAGGGCGGCAGCATCACCATCCTCGCCACCGCGCTCATCGACACCGGCTCCAAGATGGACGACGTGATTTACGAGGAATTCAAGGGCACCGGCAACCTGGAGATCCACCTGGACCGCCGCATCGCCGAGAAGCGCGTTTATCCGGCGGTGATTATCAGCCGCTCCGGCACCCGCCGCGAAGAGTTGCTGACCGACCCCGCCGAGTTGCAGAAAATCTGGCTGCTGCGCAAGTTGCTGCACCCCATGGAGGACACCCAGGCGATTGAATTTCTGCTGGACAAACTGCGCGCGACAAAAAACAACGCCGAGTTTTTTCAATCCATGAAGCGCTGAGCCGCCGCCCGGCAGTCACAAGTTCACTTTGCTGAACACCAGACAGCAATTGGTGCCGCCGAAACCGAAACTGTTGGAAAGCGCGGTGTTGATTTCGCCGTCGCGGGTTTCGGTGACGATGGGAAAACCGGCGGCGCCCTCATCCGGGGTTTCCAGATTGGCGCTGGCGGCGATGAAATTGTTCTGCATCATGAGCAGGGTGTAAACCGCCTCGTTCACCCCGGCGGCGCCGAGGGCGTGGCCGCTGAGGGATTTGGTGGCCGAGATGGGCGGCACTTTGCCCGCCCCGCCGAACACTTCGGCCAGCGCGTTCAACTCCACGATGTCGCCGGCCGGGGTGCTGGTGCCGTGGGCGTTGACGTAGTCCACCCCGCCGCCGCTGCCGGCCAGCGCGGCTTGCATGCAGCGCACCGCGCCTTCGCCGGAGGGCTGCACCATGTCGGCGCCGTCGGAAGTGGCGCCGTAGCCGGTGAGTTCGGCGATGATGCGCGCGCCGCGCTTGCGCGCATGCTGCAACTCCTCCATCACCAGCACGCCGCCGCCGCCGGAGATGACGAAGCCGTCGCGGCCGGCGTCATATGGGCGCGAGGCGCGCTCAGGGGAGTCGTTGAATTTGGATGACAGCGCGCCCATGGCGTCGAACAGCATGGTCAGCGTCCAGTGCACCTCCTCGCCGCCGCCGGCGAAGACGATGTCCTGCTTGTCCAGTTGGATCAATTCGGCGGCGTGGCCGATGCAGTGGGCGCTGGTGGAGCATGCCGAACTGATGGAGTAGGAGGCGCCCTTGATGGCAAAGGCGGTGCCGAGGCAGGCCGAGGCGGTGCTGGACATGGTGCGCGGCACCATGTAGGGCCCCACCCGGCGAATGCCGCGCTGGCGCAGGGTGTCCACGGCGAGGGTGACGTTGGCGGTGGACGCGCCGCCGGTGCCGACGATGAGTCCGGTGCGCGGGTGGGAGACCATGGCGGCGCCGAGGCCGGAATCGTCGATGGCCTGCCGCATGGCGAGATAGTTGAAGGCGGCGGCGTCACCCATGAAGCGCAGAATCTTGCGGTCAATGAGCGCCGCCAAATCCAGTTCCACCGGGCCGCACACCTGGCTGCGGAAGCCGAGCCCGGCGTACTCCGAATCATGGCGGATGCCGCTGGCGCTTTCGCGCAGGGCGCGGGTCACCTGCTCGGCGTTGTGGCCGATGCTGGAGACGATGCCGAGGCCGGTGACCACCACGCGGCGGCTGTTTTCTTTAACCATCACCCTCGCCCTCACCGCCGCGGAACAAGCCGACGCGCAAATCTTCACCGTGGTAAATGGGCCGGCCGTCGGCGGACACCACGCCGTCGGCGATGCCCATGGTCATGCGGCGCATAATCACGCGCTTGAAATCCAGTTGGTAGGTGAGCAGTTTGTTGCGCGGCGTCACCTGCCCGCTGAACCGAATCCCGCCCGAGCCCAGCGCCCGCCCGCGCCCCGGCGCACCAAGCCAGCCGAGGTAAAACCCGACCAGTTGCCACAGCGCATCCAGCCCCAGGCAGCCCGGCATCACCGGGTCGCCCTGAAAATGGCAGTCAAAAAACCACAACCCCGGATGAATATCCAACTCGGCGCAAACCGCCCCCTTGCCATGCGCCCCGCTGTTCTCGGAAATATGCGTGATGCGGTCAAACATCAGCATCGGCGGCAGCGGCAACTGCGCATTCCCCGCCCCAAACAACTCCCCCCGCCCGCAGCGAATGAGTTCGGCGTGGGTGTAGGTTTCTTGCCGGGGGGGGGGCATGGGTGGTTTTTGGTTTGGCGGCTTTGTGGAATAGGGAAACGTGGTAAACTGTTTTCACTCCCGGGCGATGTTTCCATTATACAAAAACTTCCACTGAGATGCCTGCCGCCATCACCAGCCCCATCGCTTT
>JAPPPZ010000120.1 GCA_028817275.1 Gammaproteobacteria bacterium | reverse complement strand
CCAATGCCCTCTGAATTCGACCTAATCCGGGAATTCTTCACCCCCCCAAACTCCCGTCCCGACGTGCGCCTGGGCGTCGGGGATGATGCGGCGTTGTTGGCGCCGCCGGCGGGGAAGGACATCGCGCTGACCGCCGACACGCTGGTGGCGGGGACTCATTTTCTGGCGGATGCGCCGGCGGCGGCGGTGGGGCACAAGTGCCTGGCGGTGAGTCTGAGTGACCTGGCGGCGATGGGCGCGGCGCCGGCGTGGGTGACGCTGGCGGTGACGATGCCGCGGGTGGAGCGGGCGTGGGTGGAGGCGTTTTGCGGAGGTTTCCATGCGCTGGCGCGGCGGTTTGAGGTGCAACTGGTGGGCGGCGACCTGAGTCGCGGGGCGCTGAGTGTGACGGTGCAGGCGGCCGGGTTGGTGGACGCCGGGCGCGGGTTGCGCCGCGATGGCGCGCGCGCCGGGGAGGATGTGTATGTCAGCGGCGTGCTCGGCGATGCGGCGCTGGGGCTCGGGCGCGGCGGGGAAGCCTTTCGCCGCGCGCTGCATTGGCCGCAGCCGCGGGTGGAGTTGGGGCTTGCGCTGGCCGGCGTGGCGGGCGCGTGCATTGATGTGTCCGACGGTTTGCTTGCCGACCTGGGGCATGTGCTGCAGCGCAGCGGTGTTGGCGCCGAGGTCATGCGCGGTGCGCTGCCGCTGTCGGCGGCGTACCGGGAAATTCTTGCGCAGGCCGGGTGGACGGCGGCGCTGGCCGGCGGCGATGATTATGAACTGTGTTTCACCGCCAACCCCAAACGCCGCGCCGAGGTCGCCGCATTGGCCGCGCAACTGAAAATTCCCCTCACCCGCATCGGCGCCGTCACCGACGGCTGCGGCCTCCGCCTGCTGGATGAAAACGGCAACGCGCTGGCGGTTGCGTGCGCCGGCTACGAGCATTTTTGATGAGCGCAAAACTGCTGCGCGACCCGGTTTGTTTTCTCGCCCTCGGCGGCGGCAGCGGTCTTGCGCCGCGCGCGCCGGGGACTTTCGGCACCCTGCCGGCGGTGCCGCTGGTGTTGTGGCTGCAGACCGTGCCGGTGGAAGTTTACGCCGTGGTGGTGGCGGTGATGGCGGCGGCGGGGGTTCCGCTGTGCGCGGTTGCCGAGAAAAAATTAAACCGCCGCGACCACCCGGCCATCGTGTGGGACGAGATTACCGGCTTCACCGCCGCCATGCTGTTCGCGCCGGCCGGATTGGCCTGGCTGGCCGCCGGTTTCGTGCTGTTTCGCGCGGTGGACATTTTCAAGCCGTGGCCAATCAACGTGGTGAATGCAAAAATGCACGGCGGCGCCGGCATCATGGCGGACGACCTGCTGGCGGCGGCGGTTACAGGTGTGGTTTTGTTCGCCGCCGGCGCCGGGTGGTGAGGCTCAGGCGGCAAGCGCTTTGGCGGTGAGGTCCAGGCATTCCCAGACTTTGTCCGCCATCTCGTCGATTTGCGCGGCGCTCATGATGAGCGGCGGGGCGATGACCATGGTGTCGGTGATGATGGTGCGCATGACCAGGCCATTGTCGGCGCAGATGTCGCGGCACAATTTGCCGGCCGCGCCCGGCGGATCAAAGCGGCGGCGCGACGGCTTGTCACGCACCAGTTCCAGCGCGCCGAGAAACCCAAGGCAGCGCGCCTCGCCCACCAGCGGGTGGTCGGCAAGTTCGCTCCAGCGTTTTTTGAGGTACGGCGCGGTCTCGTTGGCCACCGTGTCCACGATTTTTTCGCGCCGCAGAATTTCAATGTTGGCTTTGGCCACCGCGCATGCCGCCGGGTGGCCGGAGTAGGTGAAGCCGTGAAAAAATTCGCTGCCGCCCACCACTTCCACCACTTTGTCGGCCACCATCACGCCGCCGATGGGCAGGTAGCCGGAGGACAGGCCTTTGGCCACCGGCATCAGGTCGGGGGTGAGGGCGTAGGTGTCGCTGCCGAACCATTTGCCGGTGCGGCCGAAACCGCAAATCACTTCGTCGGCCACCAGCAGAATGTCGTGTGCACCGAGGATGCGGTTCACTTCCGGCCAGTAGGTGGCCGGCGGAATCACCACGCCGCCGGCGCCCTGGATGGGCTCGGCGATGAAGGCGGCGATGCGCTCCTCGCCATGCTCGGCGATGGCGTCTTCCAGGGCGCGGGCGGCGCTGAGGCCGAACTCATCCGGCGCCAGGTCGCCGCCCTCCTCAAACCAGTACGGCTGCCGGATATGCACGATGCCGGGGATGGGCATGCCGCCCTGGGCGTGCATCGGCGCCATGCCGCCCAGGCTGGCGCTGCCCATGCTGCTGCCGTGGTAGGCGTTGTGGCGGCTGATGATGATGTTTTTGTCCGGCCGGCCGCGCTCGGCCCAGTAGTGGCGGACCAGGCGGATGACGGTGTCGTTGGCCTCGGAGCCGGAGTTGGTGGGGAAAAAATAGTTGAGCCCGGCCGGCGTGACCTCGGCCAGCAGGCGCGACAGTTCCACCGCCGGCGGGTGGGTGGTGTGGAAAAAACTGTTGTAGTAGGGCAATTCCAGCATCTGCGCACGCGCCGCCTCGGCCAACTCGGCGCGGCCGTAGCCGATGTTGACGCACCACAAACCGGACATGGCGTCCAAAATGCGGTTGCCATCGGAATCCCACAGGTAAATGCCGTCGGCGCGGGTAATCACCCGCACGCCGCGGGCGTGGAGTTCACGGTGGTCGGTGAACGGGTGAAGGTGGTGGGCGCGGTCCAGTTGCTGCCAGTCGGCGGTGGCGGTGGCGGTGCGGGGCATGGCGCGCAGTATAAAACACTTTTATAATGGCGCGCATGCCTTCGTTTGATGTGGTGTCGGAAGTGGACTGGCAGGAGGTGCGCAACGCCCTTGACCAGGCCAACCGTGAAATCAGCAACCGCTTTGATTTCAAGGGCAGCGGCGCGCGCGTGGAACAGGACGGCGCCCGGCGCGAGGGGCTGACGGTCTTCGCCGATGACGAATTCAAGGTGGGCCAGGCGCGCGACATTCTGGAAAACAAACTGGCCAAACGCAAAGTGGACCTGAACTGCCTGCAGCGCGATGCGGTGTGCGAGGCCGGCGGCAAGGCGCGGCAGGAAATCACCGTGCGCCACGGCATCAACGCCGACCTGGCGCGCAAGTTGGTGAAGGTCATCAAGGCCGCCAAACTTAAAGTGCAGGCCGCCATCCAGGGCGACCGCATCCGGGTCAGCGGCAAAAAGCGCGACGATTTGCAGTCTGTGATCGCCATTCTGAAGGAGCAGAAAAGCGATGTCCCGCTGCAGTTCATCAACTTCCGCGACTGAGTGGCGATCTTGAACGTCCACCTGCGCACTGCGGTCTGCATTGCCGCCGCCGCCGCCGCCGTGTTCACCGCCCGCGCCGACACCTCCGCCGCTGCCGCCGCCGAGTTGCGCGAAAAACTGGAGGAGATTCTGCCGCTCACCGTGCGCTCCCTGCGCGCCACCGGCATCCCCGGCGTTTACCTGCTCAGTTCCGACAGCGGCATGTTTCACATCTACGACAGCGGCGGGCAAATCATGATCGGCGAGATGTTCGACAAGGGCAGCGGCGCCAGTCTGCTGGCCGCAGCGCGCGGCCGGGAGGTGGCGGCGCGGCTCGGCGCGGTGCCGGCCGGCGACATGATTGTATTCGGTCCAAAAAACGCGCGGCGCTACGTCACCGTGTTCACCGACATTGACTGCGGCTACTGCCGCCTGCTGCACCAGGAAATGGATGCCCTCGGCCGCGGCGGTTTGCAGGTGCGCTACCTCGCCTTCCCGCGCACCGGCATCGGCAGCGAGAGTTACGACAAGGCGGTGTCGGTGTGGTGCGCCGCCGACCGCAACCGCGCCATGACCGAAGCCAAGACCGGCCGCCCGCCGCCGCGGCGCGCCTGCGACAACCCGGTGGCCGATCAATTCCGCCTCGGCCAGGACCTCGGCGTGCGCGGCACCCCGGCCGTTTACCTGGACGACGGCACCATGCTCGGCGGCTACCTGCCGGCCGCGGAACTGCTGCGCCGCGCCGGGCTGGGAGGGTGACGGTTCCGCCGCCGGTGTCCCCGGCGCGCGCGCTGGCTGCATTTTCTTTCGGCGCGCTGTTTTTCGCCCTCGCTTTTATCCAGCGCGTCGCGCCGAGCGTGTTCACCGGCGAGTTGATGCGCGATTTTGCGGTGGGCGCGGCGGCCCTGGGGGCGCTGTCGGCGTGGTATTTCTACGCCTACGCCGCCATCCAAATTCCGGTGGGCATGCTGAACGACCGCTTCGGCCCGCGCAAATTGATGAGCGCCGCGCTGGCGGTGTGCGCGCTGGGCTCGGCCGGATTTGCGCTGAGCGAATCGGTGGCGGCGGCTTCTTTGTTCCGCGCGGCCATTGGCGCGGCGGTGGCGTTTGCTTTTGTGGGCACCCTCACCATCGCCCACTACTGGTTTGCGCCGGCGCGTTTTGCAATGCTGGCCGGGGCGGTGCAAACGGTGGGCATGTGCGGCGCCGTGCTGGGGCAGGCGCCGCTGCGGCATTTGGTGGAGGCGGCGGGCTGGCGCGCCACGGTGGGCGCCATGGCGGCGGCGGCGGTGGTGATGGCGGTGGCGGTGTTTTACATCGTCCCCCGCCGGCCGCAAAAAGCCGCGCCGCCGGCACCGCCGCCCGGCCGGCCGGGCGCTTTCACCGGCGTCGCCACGGTGGCCGCCAATCCGCAAACCTGGGCCTGCGCCGGCATCGGTTTCGGCATGACCGCCACCATGCTGGCTTTCGCCGGGCTGTGGGCGGTGCCGTGGCTGAGCGATGTGTACGCCTACCCGGTGGCGCAGGCGGCGGGCGTGGCCTCGCTGCTGTTTGTGGGCTGGGCGGTGGGCGCGCCGGGCTCGGGCTGGCTGTCGGACCGCATCGGCCGCCGCAAGCCGGTGCTGCTGGCCGGCGTCCTTTGCAGCGCGGCGGTTTTCTCGGTGACGCTGTTCGCCGGTTTCAGCGCGCCGGCGGCGCTGGCGGTTTTGTTTTTCCTGCTCGGCCTCAGCGGCTCGTTCATGACCGTCGGCTTCGGCGCCATGCGCGAGGTCAACCCGCTGCAGCACAGCGCCACGGCCATGGGCGTGTTCAACATGTTCGTGGTCGGCTCCGGGGCGGTGATGCAGCCGGTGCTCGGCTGGCTGCTGGACTTGAACTGGGACGGCGCCGCCGCGGCCGGTGCGCGCATCTACACCGCCGCCGCCTACACCAAAGCCCTCAGCGCGCTGCTGGCCACCCACGCCCTGGCCCTGGCCTGTGTGCTGCTGCTGCGGGAAACGCGCTGCCGGCAGTTGCGCTGAGCAAAATGGCGGCCTTGGTCAGGCGCGCAATTTTGCGTTGTCCGGATCGTAGACCGCGCACTCGGCAACGGTGGCCTGGCGCCGCTGGCCGAGCATGGCGATCTCCAGTTTGGTGCCGGCGGCGGCCAACTCCGGCTTCACATATGCGAAAGCGATGCTCCTGCCGACGCTGTGGCCGAAGGCGCCGCTGGTGGTGACGCCGATGATGTCGCCGCCGCCTTTTTCAAACAGCGGTTCGTTGCCTGACACGTCGTTGTCGCCGTCGCTGACCGTGAGATAGACGATGCGCATGCGCAGGCCGCGCTCTTTTTGCGCCAGGGCCGCGGCCTTGCCGATGAAATCCTTGTCGTACTTGACAAAGCGCTCAATGCCGGCCTCGGCCGGCACGATCTCGGTGGTCAACTCGGCGCCCCATGCCTTGTAGGCTTTCTCAAGGCGCATGGCGTTCACCGCGTAGACGCCGAAGTTGGCCACGCCGAACTCGCGCCCGGCTTCCATCAGCGCGTCGTACAATTTTTCCATGTCGCACATCGGGTGGTGCAGTTCCCAGCCGAGTTCACCGACGTAGGAAACGCGCAGCGCGCGCAGCGCCACGCCGGCGGCGGTGATTTGGCGCGCGCTGAGCCAGGGGAAAGCGGCGTTGCCGAGGTCGGCGTCGGTGAGTTTGCCGAGAATGTCGCGCGCGCGCGGGCCGGCCAGGGCCAGCATGGCGGTGGCGTCGGTGACATCGGTGACGCTCACCCTCTCGCCGTCGTGGATGTGCTGGCTGAGCCAGTCGTAGTCGTGGATTTGCGCGACGATGGCCGACAGCACGTAATAGTGGCCGGCCGTGAGGCGGGTGATGGTCATCTCGCATTCAATGCCGCCGCGCTCGGTCAGCATGTGGCCGAGAATGATGCCGCCGTCTTTGGCCGGCATGCGGTTGCAGCACAGGCGGTTGAGAAAACTTTCGGCGTCCTCGCCGCGCACTTCAAGTTTGGTGAAACTGCTGAGGTCGCAAACCCCGGCGCGCTCGCGCACCGCCTTGCACTCGGCGGCCACCGGCGCAAACCAGTTGGTGCGGCGGAAACTGTATTGCTCTTCGCGCTCACCGCCGGCCGCAAACCACTTCGGCCGCTCCCAGCCGAAGACCTCGGCAAAAACCGCGCCCTGGGACTTCAATTTTTCGTACACCGGCGTCACCTTCACCGGCCGGCCGGGTTCGCGGAACTCGCCGGGGAAGTGCACCTGGTACATATGCTCGTAGTCGTCCAGCGACTTGGCCAGGTTGTAGTCGCCGGCCGCATATGCGCCGAAGCGGCGCGGGTCAAATTCGCGCACGTTAATTTCGGTCTGGCCGTGCATCATCCACTGCGCCAGGTATTTGCCGGCGCCGGCGCCCTGGGTGATGCCGATGGCGGCGCCGCAGCACATCCAGAAGTTGCGCAGGCCGGCCGCCGGGCCGAGGAGAAACGTGCCGTCCGGGGTGTGGGTGATGGGCCCGCTGATAATTTTTTTAATGCCGGCGTTTTGCGCGCACGGAATGCGCTCCATGCCCATCTCAAGCCACGGCGCGATGCGCTCCAGTTCCGGCTCCAGCAACTCCATGTCAAAACCCCAGTCCACGCCGTCCAAAAAACATGCGCGCGCGCCTGCGGTTTCGTAGGGCCCGAAAATCAAACCGTTCTGCTCCTGCCGCGAATAACATGACGCGCGCGGGTCGCGCACCACCGGAATCTCTTTGGCCAGCGCGGCGACCTCCTCCACATTTTCGGTCATCACGTACTGGTGCACCATGTTCACGATGGGCACCTGCAAACCCACCATGGCGCCCACCTGCGGCCCGTAGCAGCCGGCGGCGTTCACCACGTGTTCACAGTGTATCGCCCCCTTGTCGGTGAGGACGCGCCACTCCCCGCCGTTTTTTTCAATCGCGGTGACACGGGTGTGGCGGTAAATTTCGGCGCCGTGGCGGCGGGCGACGATGGCCATGGCGTTGCAGGTGCCATTGGGGTCGGAGTGGCCGTCGCCCGGCGTCCATGCGCCGGCCAGCACGCCGTCGGTGTTCAGCAGCGGGTGAAGGCCGGGAATCTCGGCCGGCGGCACGATGTGCAACTCGGCCCCGGCCAGCCGCACCACGCCCTGCACCAGGTGAAACCAGTCCACCTCCTCTTTGTTGGTCGCCAGCCGCAAACTGCCGCAACCGTGCCAGCCGGTGGCCTGGCCGCTTTCCTCTTCCAGCGTTTTGTACAGTTCGATGCCGTAGCAATGCACCTTGGCCATGTTCAAACTGCCGATAAAATGCGGGGTGAGCGCGGCGGCGTGCCAGGTGGAGCCGGAAGTCAACTCGCCTTTCTCGCACAGCACCACATCGCTCCAGCCCTCCTTCGCCAGGTGGTACAGCAGTCCGACTCCCATCATGCCGCCGCCGATAATGACGACGCGGGCGTGTGTTTTCATGGCAGGCCTCCGGTTGGCGGGGGTGGCGGTGACGGTGAATGATACCACTCCGTGGGTTATGATTAACCGCAAACCCGCCACCGCCACCGAGGACTCCGCCATGCCCAAAACCGTCATCAGCACCCCGGCCGCCCCGGCCGCC
>JAPPPZ010000157.1 GCA_028817275.1 Gammaproteobacteria bacterium | reverse complement strand
AGCATAACACAATTCGCCGGGGGTCAAGTTGCCCCCGGCATGGCCGGGCCAGAATTTGCCGGGCGGCGCGGAGAGGATTTTGATAAACCCAAACGCTAACCCCGCTCCCGGCTGGGAAAATAAAACGACACTACCAAAGTCACCAGCGGCAGGACGCCGATTTTAATCAACCGAATATGGCAATCAGCGCGCTGTTGTCGGGAAACCGCGCATAACCGATGAACGCGCCGATGCAAATCAGCGCGAGAACGCATAACGCCTGCTTGGCGAACCGCAGGCGGTCTTGCGCGCTGAGCGATACCGCGCCTTGGTTAAACTTCTTGCCGGCATCGAATTGCGCTGCGGGCGGATGCTCGGAACTCATAACCCCACCACCTCTTTCACCACCTCCGGCTTGCCGCTGTCGGATGGTTTGATGCTGCCCACGAAGTGGCCCTGCTTTTCCTCATCCACGGCAAAGGAGAGCAATGCGATCGCTCTTTGCATGGCTTCGGCTTTGGAAATTTTCCGGTCGCGGGCGATGTCGGACAACCGCTCGTCGATTTCGTCGGACAGATGAATCGTATAGGTGGACATGGCCTTCCTCGCGTTGTGTGAATGTGCGGCAGGTTTTAACGGGAAATGGGGGCGTTGTCAAGCGCCTGCATGGCGCCGCCGCCCACTCAGCCGGATTTCGCCGCGGACTCGGCCTCAGCGGCGGCCTTGGCGGCAGCCTTGGCCGCGGCTTCTTTCCGCTGCTCACGCTCATCCAGCCACTCGGCGATGAGGTTGGAAAAGATGGTGCCCACCACGCCCACGAGGGCGAGTGCCATCGAGAAATAAACGACGATGTCGGGAAGGGCGATGTCTCTCATGATGTTTCTCCGATTTGCCGGATAAGGCGCCTGATTTTGCGCTGCAGGCGGACGACTTCCGACCCCAAACCCACCAGGCACACAGCGGCGATGCTCCAATTCCCCTGCTCAAACCAGCCTGCCAAGTGGTTGCCCACCGCCCCGGCAAGCAAATACCCGCCGGCAATATACGCCAGCATGGCGCGGCTCAGGAAATTGATGTTTTCTTTCGCGCTTTCGATTTGATTTGGGTGCATGGGAGGAAGTGCAACACACGGCGGGCAGGGAGGTGGTATAGTTTGGGGGGTGAGGGTGCGGGAGTTTGAAATTTTCACCGTCGGCAATCCGCCGCCGCACCATGGCGGGCGGTATTGGATTTTTGTCAAACTGACCACCAACGGCGGCGTCAGCGGCATCGGCGAGGCCTACGCAATTCCGTTTCATCCGGCGGCGGCTGAAAAAATGATTGCCGATGTCTGCGAGCGGTGCGTGGTGGGCTGCAATCCGTTTCATCTGGAAAAATTATGGCGCGTGGTTTACTCGCGCGGCTATGCGCAGCGCTCGGACATGTCGGTGACGGCGGCGCTGAGCGCGGTGGAGACGGCGTGCTGGGACATCGTCGGCAAGGAATTGGGCAAGCCGGTATATGAACTCCTCGGCGGCCGGGTGCGCGACAAACTTCGCGCCTACACCTACCTTTACCCGGAGGACGGCGACGCCGCCGATGTGTACACCGATGCCGATGCCGCCGCCGGGCGCGCCGCGGATTATGCGGCGCAAGGATTCAGCGCGGTTAAATTTGACCCGGTGGGGGCGTATTCGGCTTTTGACCCGAGGCAGTTGTCTCTTGAGTTGCTGGAGCACGCCGAAATGTTCGTGAAAAAAATCCGCGAGGCGGTGGGCGGCAAGTGCGATTTGCTGGTGGGCACCCACGGCCAGATGACCGCCGCCTCGGCCATCCGGCTGGCGCGGCGGCTGGAGCCGGCGGATCCGCTGTGGCTGGAGGAGCCGGTGCCGCCGGAAAATGCGGACGCCATGGCGCAAGTGGCGCGCGCCACCACAATTCCCATCGCCACCGGCGAGCGGCTGGCGACCAAGTTTCAATTCCGCGACGTGCTGGTAAACCGGGCGGCGGCGATTTTGCAGCCGGCGCTGGGCTGCTGCGGCGGCATTTTGGAGGGCAAAAAAATCGCCGCCATGGCCGAGGCGCATTACGCGCAAATCGCGCCGCACCTCTACTGCGGCCCGGTGGAGGGCGCGGCCAACATTCAACTCGCGACTTGCAGCCCGAATTTTTTAATTCTGGAGGGCATTAAAACCTGGGGCGGTTTCCACGCTGAAATCCTGCACGAAAAAATAGAATGGCAGGACGGCCATGTCATCCCGCCCACCGCGCCCGGCCTCGGCGTCACCCTGAATGAAGAAGCCGCCGCGCGCCATCCGTACCGCGGCGACGGGCAGCACCTCAGCGTGCACAACGAGCCGCTGCCGTGAACCAAAAAACCGACAGCAACTCCCTGCGCCTGCTCGGCGAGCGGCGGTTTCTGCCGTTTTTTCTCACCCAGTTTTTGGGCGCGTTCAACGACAATGTGTTCAAAAACGCGATGCTGCTGCTGGTCACTTTCCACCTGGTCACCGCCGAGCGCGCCGACCTGGTGGTGAACCTCAGCGCCGCGCTTTTTATCCTGCCGTTTTTTCTTTTTTCCGCGGTCGCCGGCCAGTTGTCGGAGCGCGGTGAAAAATCCTCCTACATGCAAAAAGTCAAACTTCTGGAAATCGCCATCATGGCGGCCGGCGCGGCCGGGTTTTTGCTGCAAAACATTCCGCTGCTGATGTTCACCCTGTTCATGATGGGAACGCAGTCGGCGTTTTTCGGCCCGGCCAAATACAGCATCCTGCCGCAGCAGTTGCGCACCCCCGCCGAACTGGTCAGCGGCAACGCGCTGGTGGAGGCCGGCACCTTTCTCGCCATCCTCCTCGGCACCCTCGGCGGCGGCATTCTGGTCGCAATGCCCGGCGAAATTGCGCCGCGCGTGGCCGCCGCCATCCTGGCCGTCGCCGCGCTCGGCTACCTGGCCAGCCGCAAAATTCCGCCGACGCCGGTGTCGGCTCCGGGGCTTAAAGTGAACTGGAACCTGGCCGGTGAAACCCGCGCCATTTTGGTTTATATCTTCCGCCGCCGCCGGCTGCTGTTTCCCATTATCGGCATATCGCAGTTCTGGTTTTTCGGCGCGCTGTTTCTCACCCAGTTGCCGAACTACACCCGCCACATCCTCGGCGGTGACGGCGGCGTGGCCACCGTGCTGCTCAGCGCGTTTTCCCTCGGCATCGGCATCGGCTCTTTCCTGTGCGAAAAACTGTGCGCGCGCACAATCAAACTCGGCCTGGTGCCCGTCGGCGCCATCGGCATGAGCGTGTTTGCGGTGGACCTGGGGCTGCTGGACCTGCCGCCGCCGCCGGCGGAGGCGCTGCTCGGCGCCGGCGAATTCCTCGCCGGCCACTGGCGGGTGCCGGCCGACATGCTGCTGATGGCGCTGTGCAGCGGGCTGTACATCGTGCCGCTTTACACCGTGGTGCAAAGCCGCTGCGAGGACCGCCACCGCTCGCGGGTGATTGCCGGCAACAACATCCTGAACGCCGCCTTCATGGTCACCGCCGCCCTGTTCGCCATCGCCCTGCTCCAGTCCGGCCTCAGCATCCCCCAATTGTTCCTCGCCACCGCCGGGCTGAATGTGCTGGTGCTGGTTTTTTTGTGCACCGGCGTGTTTGACGGTGGCGGTGACGCCGCCGCCTGACGCGCGCCCCCACCCCCGGCGGCTCAGCGCGGCGGGTGTTTTTCCTTCCAGTGCCGGGCGATGTCGGCGCGGGTGCAAATCCAGACCTGGTCGTGGCCGGCGGCGTAATCCAGAAACCGGCCCAGGGCGGCGGCGCGGCCGGGGCGGCCGGCGAGGCGGCAGTGGAGGCCCACCGACATCATTTTCGGGCTGGTTTCGCCCTCGGCGTAGAGCACGTCAAAGCCGTCCTTGAGGTAGGCGTAAAACTGCTCGCCGCTGTTGAAGCCCTGTTTGGTGGAAAAGCGCATGTCGTTGCTGTCCAGCGTGTACGGGATGACCAGGTGCGGGGCGCCGGCGGCGGTGTTTATCCAGTATGGCAGGTCATCGTCGTAACTGTCGGAATCGTAGAGAAAATCCCCCTCCTCCAGAATCAGCCGGCGAGTGTTGGGGCTGGTGCGGCCGGTGTACCAGCCCAGCGGCGCGGCGCCGGTCAGGCGGCGGTGAAGGTCCAGGGCGCGGCGGATGTGGTCGCGCTCCTCGGCCTCCTCCATGAACTGGTAGTTAATCCAGCGGTAGCCGTGGCTGGCGATCTCCCACCCCGCCTCCAGCATGGCCGCCACCGCCTCCGGGTTGCGCTCCATGGCCATGGCCACGCCGAACACCGTCACCGGCATCCCGCGCCCGGTGAACATGCGGTGCAGCCGCCAGAAACCGGCGCGGCTGCCGTATTCGTAGATGGATTCCATGCTCAGGTGGCGGACGCCGGCCAGCGGCTGGGCGTCGGGAATCTCGGACAGGAAAGCCTCCGAGGCCGGGTCGCCGTGCAGAATGCAATTCTCGGCGCCCTCCTCGTAGTTCACCACGAACTGCAGCGCGATGCGCGCGCCGCCGGGCCACGCCGCATGCGGCGGGTGGCGGCCGTGGCCGGCCATGTCTCTGGGGTAATCGCTCATGCGCCGCCTCCGGTTGGGGACCCGGCCGCATCGCCGGCGCGGAACACCACTTGCACCCGGGTGCCGGTCATGCGGAACGCGCTCTGCACCGTGTTGGCAAGGTAGCGGCGGTAAAAATCGGGAATGCGCTCCACCCGCGTGCCGTGGACAATCACGCGCGGCGGGTTCTTGCCGCCCTGGTGGCAGAATTTCAGCCTGGCCGCGCCACGGCGGCCGGGCGGCGCATGGGCGCTGACGGCGCGCGCCAGAATGCGGTTCAACTGGGCGGTGGGCATCTCGCGCATGGCGCTGCAGTGGGCGCGCGCCACGGTCGGCATTACCCGGCGCATGCCGGCGCCGCGCAGCGCCGACACAAACAGCGTCTCGCGCGGCGGCAGAAAGCGCAGTTGCCGCTCCAGCGCGGCCTGCACCAAATCCCGCTGGTGGGAATCGGCGGCGTCCCACTTGTTCACCACCACCACCACCGAGCGGCCGCTGCGCTCCATCATTCCGGCCAGTTTCAAATCCTGCTCGGCCAATCCGGCCGCCGCGTCCACCACCAGCAGCGCGACCCGGCACTCTTCCAAAGCGCGGATGGACTTCACCACTGAGATTTTTTCAAGCCCCGGCGCCACTTTGGCCCGGCGGCGGACGCCGGCGGTGTCCAAAAGTTCATAGCGCGCCCCGCCATGGGCCAATGGCACGCGCACACAGTCGCGGGTGGTGCCCGGCGTGTCGGACACGATAAGCCGCTGCTCGCCGCACAGCGCGTTAATCAGCGTGGACTTGCCGGCGTTGGGGCGGCCAAGCACCGCAACGCGCACCGCGCCACCGCCGTCACTTTCGCCCCCACCGCCGCCGCCGAAGCCCGCCGCATCAGAAAGCCGCGCCATCATTTCCGCCACGCCGCGGCCGTCACGCGCCGACAGGGCCAGCGGCGCGGCCAGGCCGAGGCGGTGAAAATCGGCGACCGCGGTGTCGGCGTCCAGCCCCTCGGTTTTGTTCACCGCCACCACCACCGGCGCGTCCACCGCGCGCAAGCGGCCGGCGATCTCGGCATCCACCGGCGTCAACCCGGCGCGCGCGTCCGCCATGAACACCACCGCGTCGCACTCGGCCAGCACCTGCGCCACCTGCGCGTCCACTTCCGCCTGCAGTTCACCGTCGCCGCCGATGCCGCCGGTGTCCACCACGATGCAACTGCCGTTGTGGACCTCGCACCGGCCGTACAGCCGGTCGCGGGTGACGCCCGGGCGGTCGTGGACAATGGCGTCATCCGCGCCGCACAGGCGGTTGAACAGAGTGGACTTGCCCACATTGGGGCGGCCCACAATGGCGATAACCGGGGCAGTCATTTTTCAGCGCGCGCTGAGCGCGCTCAGCCGCCCGTCCACGCCGAGCAAAAAAATCCGCGCGCCGTCGCCATCGGCCACCGCCGCCGCCACCGCCGCGCCCAACTTAAACCGCCCGCGCACCGTGCCGTCGCCGCGGTCGAGCAAAAACAACGTTCCTTTCCTGGTGCCCACCACCACAAATTCGCCCGCCACCACCGGCACGCTGACCGCCAGCCCGCGCAGCGCCTCGGTGCGCCAGACCGCGGTGCCGTCGTCGCGGCTGAGCGCATGCACCACGCCGTCCAGGTCCACCGTAAACAAACGCGCCTCATCGGCCGCCATGTCCAAATAGGTGGACACCTCGGCGTGCCACAGAACACCGCTGGGATCTTCCGCGTCCACGGCGATGACGGTGCTCTGGTAGGCGGCGACAAACAGCGCGCCATCGGCGGCCAGCGGCTGGGCGTCAATGTCGGCGAGCAGTTCAATTTCGTTGCTGCCCACCGGGTCCAGCGCGCGGAATTCCCACAGCAGGCGGCCGCTGTTCAGTTCGTTGGCGGTGACCTCGCCGCCGGCGAAAGCGTTAATCACCAGGTTGCCGCGCAGCAGCGGCGCCGCGCTGCCGCGCACCGACAGGCCCGGCTCCTCCTTGCGGAACACCCACTGCTCGGCGCCGCTGTCCGCCGACAAGCCGGCCACGCGGCCGTCGGCGGTGCGCACCACCACCACGCCCAACTCGGCGCGCGGCGCGGTCAGCACTTCGCCGCGCACCGGCGCGCTCCACAAGGTGGCGCCATCGCCCGCATCCAGCGCATGCACCACGCCGTCCACATCGGCGGCGAACACCAAACCCTCACCGGCGCCGGCGCCGGAAATTAAATCCACCTCAAGTTCGCGCCGCCACAAAAATTCGCCGTCGGCGCCATTCACCGCGGCCACTTCACCGTCCGGCGACACGGCAAACAAAACTTCGCCAACCGCGGCAATGCCGAGGTGGGCGGCGCTATCGCGGTCGAAACCGCCGCCGATCTTGACGCTCCACAGTTGCTCAAGCGTGGCCGGCGCGGCCGGCAACTCCACCGCCGATTCCTTCGGCGCCGGCTTCTTTTTTGCGCACGCGCCCAGGGCGAGGGTGAGGGCTGTTGCGACAGCGAGGAAAAAAATTGCGCGCTTCATTGGGCCGGCCCGGCGCTGTTGTTAATTTTCAATTCCAGCAAATCACGGTACGCCGACCCCAAAGGCAGCGCCGCCAGGGCGCGCTGGTAGGCGGCGCGCGCCTCGGTGAAGTTTTCGCGCGCCGCAAAAATATCGCCGCGCAACTCCGCATAATGCGACACAAAACCGCCCTCGTCCTCCACCGCCGCCACCGCCGCCGCGCCGTCCACATCGCCCTCGGCCAGCAACAGCCGCCCCAGCCGCACCCGCGCCGCATGCCCGGTGGCCGGCTTCGCCGCATTGTCCGCCACCCAGCGCAAATGCCCGCGCGCCGCCGCCAAATCGCCGCGCTCCACCGCCAGCCGTGCCACCAGCATCGCCGCCTGCGCCGCATAATCCAGCCCGCCGTGCTCCTCGCGCAACTTTTGCGCCAGGGCTTCGGGAGTGTCGTCCTCGTCCTCGGCGGTGTCACCGTTTTCGCCGCCGCTGTCGGCACCTTCGGCATCGCCGCCGTCATTCTCACCGTCCACACCGTCATCCCCGGCATCGGAATCACCATCAGCGCCGTCAACGTCACCGTTTTCGCCGCCGCCGTCGGCACCTTCGGCACCGCCGCCGTCATTCTCACCGTCCACACCGTCATCCCCGGCATCGGAATCACCATCAGCGCCGTCAACGTCACCGTTTTCGCCGCCGCCGTCGGCACCTTCGGCACCGCCGCCGTCATTCTCACCGTCCACACCGTCATCCCCGGCATCGGAATCACCATCGGCGCCGTCAACGTCACCGTTTTCGCCGCCGCCGTCGGCACCTTCGGCATCGCCGCCGTCATTCTCACCGTCCACACCGTCATCCCCG
>JAPPPZ010000089.1 GCA_028817275.1 Gammaproteobacteria bacterium | reverse complement strand
ACCCCCAACCTGCGGTTTTGGAGACCGCCGCTCTGCCAATTGAGCTACTGGCCTGTTGGCATGGTTATTCAATAATCTTGGACACCACGCCGGCGCCCACCGTGCGGCCGCCTTCGCGCACCGCAAAGCGCAACCCCTCCTCCATTGCAATGGGGGCGATGAGCGTCGCCGTCATCTCCACATTGTCGCCGGGCATCACCATTTCGGTGCCCTTGGGCAGTTCCACGGCGCCGGTGACGTCGGTGGTGCGGAAGTAGAACTGCGGGCGGTAGCCGTTGAAGAACGGCGTATGGCGGCCGCCCTCCTCTTTGCTCAGCACGTACACCTGCGCCTCAAACTTGGTGTGCGGGGTGATGCTGCCGGGCTTGGCCAGCACCTGGCCGCGCTCGATATCCTCGCGCTTGGTGCCGCGCAACAGCGCGCCGATGTTGTCGCCGGCGCGGCCCTCGTCAAGCAGTTTGCGGAACATCTCCACGCCGGTGACGGTGGTGCGGGAGGTCTCGCGGATGCCGACGATCTCCACCTCCTCGCCGGACTTGATGATGCCGCGCTCGACGCGGCCGGTGGCGACGGTGCCGCGGCCGGAAATGGAGAACACATCCTCCACCGGCATCAGGAAGTCGCCGTCCACCGCGCGCTCCGGCTCGGGGATGTAACTGTCCAGCGCCTTGGCCAACTCCTCAATGGCGGCCTCACCGGCCTCAGAAGCGTCACCCTCCAGCGCCTTCAGCGCACTGCCTTTGATGATTGGCGTCTTGTCGCCGGGGAACTCGTACTTGTCCAGCAACTCGCGCACCTCGATCTCCACCAACTCCAGCAGCTCGGCGTCATCCACCATGTCCACCTTGTTCAGGAACACCACGATGTACGGCACGCCCACCTGGCGCGCCAGCAGGATGTGCTCGCGGGTTTGCGGCATGGGGCCGTCGGCGGCCGACACCACCAAGATGGCGCCGTCCATCTGCGCCGCGCCGGTGATCATGTTCTTCACATAGTCGGCGTGGCCGGGGCAGTCCACGTGGGCGTAGTGGCGCGCCTCGGTTTCATATTCCACATGCGCGGTGGCGATGGTGATGCCGCGCTCGCGCTCCTCGGGGGCGTTGTCGATCTCGTCGAAACCCATGGCCTCGCCGCCGAATTTTGCCGACAGCACCCGCGTCATCGCCGCGGTCAGCGTCGTCTTGCCATGGTCCACATGGCCGATGGTGCCCACGTTAATGTGCGGCTTGTTGCGCTCAAATTTAGCCTTGGCCACGGTGCTACCTCCTCGTGTTCTTGCCTTGGTTTGTGGTGTGTGCTTCGTTGTGTTCTGGTTGCGCCCTGACGGTGGAGCCCACAACCGGATTTGAACCGGTGACCTCTTCCTTACCAAGGAAGTGCTCTACCGACTGAGCTATGTGGGCGGTGCGGCCGGACTCTTCACCCTCGCCTTCACCCTCGCCGCCGGCGCCGGCCAATGTCTGGAGCGGGCGATGGGAGTCGAACCCACGTTATCAGCTTGGAAGGCTGAAGTTCTACCGTTGAACTACACCCGCCACCGCCTGACCGTCGTTTTCGAGCCGTTTTTGCGCCGTTTTCACGCCGTTTTCGGCCTGGTGGAGGGGGCAGGATTCGAACCTGCGAAGGCGTCGCCAGCAGATTTACAGTCTGCCCCCTTTGACCGCTCGGGAACCCCTCCCGACAAGGGGCGCGATTATCTTACCATTGCAGTGGGGTGTCAATGCTTTAAATGCGAAAAATTGAATTTTTTTTCAGGGACGATTCGGGCAGGATTTCAGCCGCCAAAAGCGGCGGTGACGCTTCCGCTAACTGAGAAAAAGGCCGCCGTTGACATGAAAAGTCTGCCCGGTGATGTATTTTGCCTCGGGCGCGCATAAAAACACCGCCAGCGATGCAATATCGCGCGGCTCGCCGGATTTGCCGACAAGAGGACTGTCAGCGCCCGGATGCACCGGCGGTGGACCGGCGGATTCACCGCGCCGGGTGGCAATTTTGCCCGGGGCAATGCAATTGACCCGCACCCCCGCACCGGCCAAATCCACCGCCAGGGCGCGGGTTAATCCCACCAATCCCATCTTTGCTGAAATCACATGCACCCGCCCGCGGGCGCCTGTGAAAGCGCCCAGCCCGCTTATGTTGACAATGGCGCCGCCGCCCGCCTCCGTCATAAACGGCGCGGCCGCCCGGGCGCACAAAAACGCGCCATCCAGAATAACCCCGGTAATCGCGCGCCATTCGGCAAATGTCATGTCAGCAAACGCCGTCTGCCGCCGCACCGCGGCGTTGTTGACCAATATGGTCGGGCCGCCCAGTTCGGCGGCGATATCCCGCACCGCCTCCGCCACGCTCTGCTCATCGGCAATATCGGCCAGAACGGCGACCGATTTTCCCCCCGCGCGGCGAATGTCCTCGGCGGTGTGTTGCACCGCCTGCCGGTCACTTTTGCCGAGCACCGCAACATCCGCGCCGGCGGCGGCCAGGCCCAGGGCGATAGCGCGGCCGATATTTTTGCCGCTGCCGGTGACCAGCGCGGTCCGCCCGGCGAGGGGCTTGTCAGGCGAATCCGCCATGCCGCTCATGCCGCCAGCAACGCGCATACCCGGCGCATGTCCGGCACAGATTCCAAATCGCGCACGGTGTCAATGATTTTTTCCGCGCGTGATGCCGGGAACCGGGCAAAATCGGCGCAGCCGCGAAATTTGTCCGCCACCTCGCTGTAACTCATGGGATTTGCCGGGCTGCCCTTGCCAAAGTCGGCGCGCCCCTCAATTGTTTCGCCGTTTTTAAGGCGGATAGCCAGCAGTGTGGTCATCTTGTCGTAACCCGCCGCTTCCGCTTCCGGATGCACGGTGAACTTAATGCGCCGGATCATTGCGCGCACGTCATCACGGCGCACCACTTCATCGGTGAACTCGGGCAGGTTGGCGCGCTGTTCCAGCAGCAGGACCGCCATGCAGAACTCCATGCTGAATTTTGCCTGCAGTTCATCCTGCGGGTCGTGGTGGATCAGCGCGTTCAGCATGTTGTGGTTGGTGCCGACCTGCACCTCGTCCACATCGTCCGCGCCAATGTTGCGGGCGTGGATGAGTTCCAGCATTTTGGTCATGCCCGGATGGGTCAACGAGCCGGAAGGGTGAGGCTTAATGGAAATGCCGGGCGCTTCAAACGTCCACGGATTGCCGAGTTTGCCGTCAATGGCGGACAACTCATAGCCGCCGCCGTGCGCCTGAAAAAAACCGCGCGGGCTTTCCAGAATTTTTGCCGTTGCGGTCCAGCCATCAGCGACAAAATCAGCGGCGACCACTCCGTTTTCGCAGGCCCGGCCGGCATGAAACGGCTTGGTCATGGTGCCGAAATTTTCGCGCAACCCGGCGCTCTGGCTGCCGGCCAGTGCAAACACCCGGGCCATCGTCTCCGCATCCAGTCCGCGCAACTTGCCGGCGGCGGCGGCGGCGGCGAAAGCGCCGCACGTACCGGTGGAATGAAAGCCGTGCTGGTAATGGCGCGGTGAAATTGCCTCGGCAATTTTGCATTCCAACTCCACGCCCACGTGGTACGCAAGCAGAAAATCCTCGCCTGAGCGCCCGGCGGCTTCGCTGCAGGCCAGAGCCGGCGGCAATGCAGGCGCAGTGGGATGGGTCAGCAGGCCGTATACCCGGTCCGGGGCAACCGCCAACTGGGTGTCGTCATAATCATCCGCATGGATGGCGACGCCGTTGGCGAAGGCGGCAAAACGCGGCGCGGTTTGATAGTTTGCACCGATAACGGTGGCGATGGCCGCACACCCGAGTTCCTGCACCCGGCGCGCAACGATTCTTCCCGATTCCGCAACCGCGCCGGCGATGGCCAGACCGAATCCATCCAGCACGGATTTTTTGCCCAGTTCACGGACCTCCGGGGGAATGGAGTCGTAGGTTGCGGCGACCACAAATTCGGCGGCGCGCCGGGTCAGGCCGGCGCCTTTGCGGGTGCCAATATCGGGGGTGAAGTTCTGTGGCGCAGTCATGGGCGTTTTCCTGTGTTGGATGCGGAAAGAAGAGCACGGGCCAGCCGCACTGCCGGTGTGAAAAACAGGCCGCACAGCGCCAGCGCAAAAAACAGCAGCGCTATGGGCCGCTGTAAAAATCCGGTTGCCGCATGATCGAAAATAATCATGGACTGGGCAAAGGAGTTTTCCAGCAGTGTGCCGAGCACCAGCCCCATCACGATGGGCGCCGGCGAAAATCCGTGCCGCCGCAGAAAAACCCCGGCCACTCCGGCAACCATCATGATCCACACATCGGCCATGGAATGCCGCAGGCCGTAGGCGCCAATCAGGCACAGCACAAAAACCGAAGGCCACAGAAACTGCCTCGGAATTAAGGAGACGCGGGAGAATCCTTTGGCGCCAACCAGGCCGAGCGCAAGAAAAGTGACGTTGGCCAGCAGCATTGCGGCAAAGATGGCGTAAAGCAGCGCCGGCTGCTCTTCGAACAGGTAGGGGCCGGGGCGCAATCCGTGCATCTGCAGGCCGCCAAGAATTACCGCCGCCGTTGCCGAGCCGGGAATGCCAAGCGCCAGCGTGGGCACCATGGCGCCGCCGGTGGCGGCGTTGTTGGCCGCTTCCGGGCCGGCCACGCCCTCAATTTCGCCTTTGCCGAAGTTTTGCTTGTTGGACGACCATCTTTTGGCTTCGTTGTAGCCAATCATCGCCGCCACGGTGCCTCCCTCGGCCGGCAAAATGCCAACAAATGTGCCGATGCCGGAGGAGCGCAAAATGGTGGCCCACACCCGGCGGAAATCTTCACGGGACGGCAGCCGCATTGCCGACAAGCGGATGCGCTCGTAATTCGGCCTGTGTTTGCCCGCTTGCTCATACAATTCGGTCATGGCGAACAAGCCGATAAGGACGGGAATGAAATGGACTCCCTCATACAAGTGCGGGCTGCCGAAAGTAAACCGTTCCACGCCGGTGGTGAGGTCCACGCCAATGGTGGATATCAGTACGCCCA
Organism: Gammaproteobacteria bacterium; assembly: GCA_028817275.1. Classification (GTDB taxonomy): domain Bacteria; phylum Pseudomonadota; class Gammaproteobacteria; order Arenicellales; family Spongiicolonaceae; genus Spongiicolonus; species Spongiicolonus versatilis. The sequence goes on along the minus strand of JAPPPZ010000089.1, from coordinate 2,934 downwards.
GCGCGCCGCCGATTAAATTCTTCACCGCCATCTCGCCGCTGATGGATGCCAGCATGGACAGCCCGAACACCGCCAGCGCAAAGTATTCAGGCGGCCCGAAAGCATATGCGATTTTGGCCAGCGCCGGCGCCGCCAGAATTAAAGTAATCAAACTGAAAATGCCGCCCAGCGAACTGGCCACCGCGGCCATGCCCAGGGCCCTTCCCGCCTCGCCGTTCTTCGCCATGGGATAGCCGTCAAAAGCGGTGGCCGCCGCCGGCGGCGCGCCCGGTGCATTAATTAAAATCGCCGTGATGGAGCCGCCGAAAGTCCCCGCGCAATACAGGGCCGACAAGACCGCAATGGCTTCAATGGGCTGCAAATAAATGGTGAACGGCAGCAGCAATGCGGTCGCCATGCTGGAGCTCAGCCCGGGCAGGGCGCCGACCAGGATTCCGGTCAAGGTGCCGGCCAGGACAAGCGCCAGAAATTGCACATCCTGGAACGACGCCCAAACTGCGGCCGCCCCGGTCAACGCCACACCCCGTCGGGAAACCGCAATCCCAGAAACAAGGCGAACACCACATATGCCGCCGCCGGGTAAAGCAGCGCATACAGCACCAGGATTGTCAGGCGCCGCTCCCCCCACAATGCGCACAGCGCGCCACAGCAGGCAACCAGTGTCACCACCCCGGTCATGGCAAACAGCGCACAGCCAATCCATGCGGCGGCCGCCACCAGCAGAATCCGCCGGGCGCGCAGCACGGGCGCTGCCGCAATCCCGCGGCCCTGCCACATCATCACCACCGACAGCCCGGCAATGATGAACAGCAGCAGGCGCGGAAAAAGTTCCGGCGGCACATTCTGCGACAGCGCCGCCGGCACGCTGTCAAAGCGGGTGCTCAGCCAGTAGAGCAACGCGCACAACGCCAGCAAAACCCCGCCCTCGGCAGCCGCGCCGCTGAGGCGGCGATTGCGGGCCGCGCCGGCGGGTGGGGGACTGTCGGGTGAAGCCGGCGTTTGCATGTTTATTGTTTGACCATGCCCAGATCGAGGAGCGCGCGGCGGGCATCGGCGTACATCCGCCGGATTTGCCGGTCCCAAACCTCCGACCCGGCAATGCTGTCCGCATCCAGCCCATTGCCGGTGAGGTAGCCCTGGTAGGTCTTGTGCTTCATCGCTTTGAGCATGGCCGCCTCCAGAATTTGCACCCGCTCCTGCGGCACGCCCTTCAGCACCACGATGCCGCGCACGGTGGAAAAGAAGGCGTTCACCCCCTTTTCACCGGCGCTGGGCGTGTCCGGCAGGGAACTGATGCGCTTCTCGGTCAGCGACACTAACGCGCGAAAGTCGCCGCGCTCCAACTGGTCTTTGGCCTCGGTGACATTCAGCCCGGCCGCCTGAATATTGCCGCCCATCAGGTTGGTGACAATTTCGCCGCCGCCTTCAAAGGGCACCACGGCGATTCGCGTGTCGGCCTCTTTGCCGAAAGTCGCCGCCGCCACGTGGTCCACGCCGCCGATTTGGGTGGTGCCCCATTTAACCGGCGTTTTCCTGCCGGCTTTCACCAAATCCTCCATGGTGCGCAAGGGGCTGTCGCCCCGCACCATCACCACGATCGGGTCATCGGTGGAGCGCACCACGCCCTTGATGTCGTCTATGCCCAGCGGCGCACGGCCCTGGGCCATGGTGAACAAGTGGGTCGGCGTGATGGCCATGACCGTGTGCCCGTCGGCCGGCCGGTTCTTGACATAACTCATGGCCACCCGTCCGCCGCCGCCGGTCTTGGGATTGACCACGGCATCCGCTTTGAGGTTACGGCGCGTCCGAATGAGCAGCATGCGGGCGGTGGTGTCGGTGCCGCCGCCGAGGCCGGCATGGGTGACGACCTCAATTGGCCCGGAGGGAAAGTCGGCCGCGCCCGGCCGCCCGCCCGGCCACGCAAGCATGGCGGTCATGCCGGCGCCGGCAATCAAAAAATCGCGGCGGCCTGCATCAATGGATTTTGCTGTTCTTTTCATTGTGGTTCTCCTCCCGTTTGCTGGGTGAAAATGGTTTGTGTCAAGCCGCACCCGGGCGCGGCTTCTTTTCTTTGTGCCCTGCGGGTGACTGGACAACCGCAAGCATGCGTTCTTTGCCGTTCCGGATATGGCCCGCCATGGCGGCGGCGGCGGCGGTGGCGTCCCTTTTTTCCAGCGCGCGGAAAACAATCTTGTGCTCCCGGTTGGAGGCCGTCATGCCGACCCCTTGCATAAGGCCGCGGGTGCGAAACAAATGCAGGTCGCGGACGCAATCGCGGTGAATGCGCAACAGCCGCCGGTTGCCGGCGCCGGCGGCAATGGCTTCGTGAAATTCCAGATTGAGCGGATAGTAGGAATCCAGGTCGTGCCGCCGGGCCGCTTTTTCCATCTTGTCCAGCAGCCGCCGGCAGCGGGACAATTGCGCCGTGGTGTGCCGCTCGGCAAAATGGCCTGCGGCCGCGGATTCCAGCGCCATGCGCAGTTCATAAATTTCCAGCGCATCCACCGTCTGCACACGGCAGACAAAAAATCCCCGGTTGGGGACAAAATTCAGCAATCCCTGCGACACCAGCGCGCGGCAGGCCTCGCGCACCGGGCCCCGGCTCACGCCGAGGGCCTGCGCGGTTTTCTGCTCGTTGATGCGATCACCTACGTCAATGTCGCCGGCCAAAATCCGATGCTCCAGTTCGCCCTTCACTACTTCGGGCAGCGAACTGTTTTTGAGCAATTCCAGGACACTGGCTGAGGTTGGTTCTTGCGCCATGGGCCGGGATGTTAATGCGAAAATGTAAATTGTCAACAATTTTTTCAGGCCAAAAAAGGCACGGTCACCGGGCGCAGTCCTGATTTTCGCTCCGGCAGGAATCCCGCTCTTCCGCGCCCCCGCCGAAAACCGCCATCAACTCCTCCTCCCGCGCCCGGGCTTTTTCTATTG
>JAPPPZ010000102.1 GCA_028817275.1 Gammaproteobacteria bacterium | reverse complement strand
GTGGACGAATTCTATGGGGTCCTCCACGGTGATGATGTGCGCGGCGCGGTGGGCGGCGTGGTGGCCGAGGAGCGCGGCGAGGGTGGTGCTCTTGCCGCTGCCGGCGGCGCCGGTGACCAGCAGCAGGCCGTTGCGCGCCAGCGCAAGTTCACCCAGCGCGGGCGGCGCGTTGAGGTCGGCGGGCCGCGGCACGTTGCCGGCCACCGCCCGGAACACCGCCGCCGGGCCGCGCCGCTGGCGGTACGCGCTGACCCGAAACCGCCGCCGCGCCGGCGCCGGCGTTTCCAGCGAAAAATCGTTCTGCCAGCGCTCGCTGAACTGCCGCCGCCCGGCCTCGTCCATGACGGCGTCCAGCATGGCGCCCACTTCGGCCGCGTTCAGCGCGGCAAAACCCGGCATCGGCCGCAGCGCGCCGTCCACCCGCAGCAGCGGCGGCATGTGCGCGGAAAGGTGAAGGTCGGAGGCGCCGCTCGCAAGGGCGCCGTCCAGCAGTTGGTGAATGTCCATGTTGATGACTCCGCTTCGGTTTGTGGCGGCGCGCACGCGCAAACGCCGCGCCGGTGTAAAATGAACCGCCGGAGGAAACCGCAAGGGAGGAAACAATGGAGGGAAACGCACTCCCTTGCGCCGCGACCGACGGCCTTGTCTTGCGCGCATAATACCACTGATGACGGCCAACGCAACGGTTCTGGAAAAAAATTTTTCCGCGCTGCGGGCGCGCATCCGCGGCCTTGAGCGGGAGGCCGGGCGCGCCGCCGGGTCGGTGCAGGTGGTGGCGGTGAGCAAACTGCATCCGGCCGGGGCGGTGCGCCGCCTGGCCGCGCTGGGGCAGCGCGCTTTCGGCGAGAATTATTTTCAGGAGGGGTTGGACAAGCAGGCGCAACTCGCCGGCCTGGCCCTGGAGTGGCACTTCATCGGCCATGTGCAGGGCAACAAGACGCGCGGCGTTGCGGAAAATTTTTCGTGGGTGGACAGCGTGGACAAAATCAAAACCGCGCGCCGCCTGAGCGCGCAGCGGCCGGCCGGGCTGCCGCCGCTGAATGTGTGCTTGCAGGTGAATGTGGACGATGAGCAGAGCAAGTTCGGCGCCGCCGTGGGTGAAGTGGACGCGCTGGCGCATGCGGTTGCGGAGTTGCCGCGCCTGAATTTGCGCGGGCTGATGGCCATCCCGAAACTGCAGCACGACCCGGCACTGCAGCGGCGCGGTTTTGCTACACTGCGCCGGATATTGGAACGCCTGTGCAGAAGCGGGCTGCCGCTGGACACGCTTTCCATGGGCATGACCTTTGACCTGGCCGCGGCCATTGCTGAAGGCGCGACCCAGGTGCGCATCGGCACCGCGCTGTTCGGGCCGCGGCCCAACCCAATGCAAAAATGAACGACTGCGACATCGGTTTTATCGGCGGCGGCAACATGGCGCGCAACATCATCGGCGGCCTGCGCGCCGCTGGCGGCGGTGCAACCATCGCGGTGGCCGAGCCGGATGCCGGCCGGCGCGAGTCGCTGGCGCATGACTTCGGCGTCAGCGTTACCAAAGACAACGCCGCCGTCGCCGCGCATGCCGCAAGTTTAATTTTCGCCGTCAAACCGCAGGCCATGGCGGCCGTGTGCCGGGAAGCGGCCGCCGCATGCCGCAAACGCCGGCCGCTGGTGCTGTCCATCGCCGCCGGCATTCGCGTGGGTGATATGCGGCGGTGGCTGGATGGCGGCGGCGACGCCGAAAGTGACGGTGGCGGGGTTAAAAACGGTGACTCCGGCCTTGCAATCGTCCGCGCCATGCCGAACACGCCGGCGCTGGTGCGCTGCGGGGCGAGCGCGCTGTTTGCAAGTGAGGCATGCGGTGCGGCTGAGCGGCGGCGCGCCGGGGAGATTTTGCGCGCGGTGGGCACGGTGTGCTGGGTGGAGGAGGAGCGTTTGCTGGACGCCGTCACCGCCCTGTCGGGCAGCGGGCCGGCGTATTTTTTTTCCATGATGGAGGCGATGTGCGATGCGGCGGCGGCGGCCGGGCTGGCCCCGGACACGGCGCGCGCGCTGACTTTGCAAACCGCGCGCGGGGCGGCGGCGCTGGCGGCGGATGAAAAAATTTCTTTCGCCGAGTTGCGGCGGCGCGTCACTTCCCCCGGCGGCACCACCGAAGAGGCGCTTGGCATTTTGCGTGAGCGCGGTTTCACCGATGCCGTCACCGATGCGGTGCACGGCGCGGCGCGGCGGGCCGGTGAACTGGCGGCGGAGTTCGGCGCATGATGGGCGGCCACTTCACCAACACCGCCGCTTTTGTGGTGGACACCGTGCTCAGCCTCTACGCGGTCCTCGCGCTGGTGCGCTTCTGGCTGCATTTTTGCGGCGCCGACATTTACCACCCGGTGTCGCAGTTCGTCGTGCGCATGACCGAGCCGGCGGTGGCGCTGCTGGGCAAACTGGTGCCCAACCCGCGCGGCGTGGACGTGCCGGCCATCGCGCTGCTGTTTGCCACCGAATTATTGCGCGTGTGGCTGCTGGCGATGCTCAGCGACTGGCCCCTCGCCGGCCCGGCCCAGCCGGTCATCCTCGCCCTGGCCTTAAGTTTGCGCGCGTTTTTCTATCTCTTAATCATTCTGGTGATTGCGCGGGCGGTGATGAGTTGGTTCGCCCCCGGCCGCAACCCCCTCTACCACTTAATCGTCACCGCCACCGAGCCGGTCATGCGCTGGCCGCGAAAAATCCTCCCCCCCTTCGGCGGCCTCGACCTGTCCCCCATCCTCCTCCTCCTCGCCCTCGGCGTCCTGCTGCGGCTGCTGGTAAACCCGCTGATGCAAATGGCCAGCGGGCTGGCCGGGCTGGTGGGGTGAGTCGGCGTTTGCCCGCCCCTCATTGGTGATGAAAACCCCCCGCCCCCGGCTCAGCGACTGGCAGAAACTTGCCGGTGAAGAATTGAAAGGCGCGTCGCCCGCGGAGGCCGCCTGGCACACCCCCGAGCAAATCACCGTCAA
>JAPPPZ010000163.1 GCA_028817275.1 Gammaproteobacteria bacterium | reverse complement strand
CCATGATGCGCAAGCGCTACACCGACATCCGCATTGTTACGATTGCCGCGCCCAAGTCCAGCCTGCAGTCTTTTTCCGCGGACACCAACTTGGCGGAGTGCCTGCTGATTGCCCGGCGCGGCACGCCGCGCAAAGACGGCCAGTGGGCCACCAACATTGTTCTAACCCGGCGTCCGCAAACGCCAATGGAGGGCGCGGCATTTGCGCGGGTGATTAAACAGGCCATGGCCGGGGGAATGCCCCGGGTTGAGGATTCCCCGGTTGGCACAAAAACAGGCCGGTTCGGTGGCGAGATTATCGCCCACATCACCGAGGTGAAGTTGCCGGAAAGCGGCCCGTGGGGGTTTGGGGGCGTGAGTGATTTTGAGATTGTGCAAACTGCATACCAACTCGCAAAACGCGGCAGGCTGTGGCTGGCCGGCGAGAGCGGGAGAACTGTTCATAAAATTCCAGTCGCGCCCATCGGCGATTTTGCGCGCGCCGGGCCGGTGCACCGGGACATTAACGGAATCAACCCCGACAAGACCATGCGCGGGCCGTTTAACATTATTCCGATTCAACCGGGCAAGGTTCCGACAATTCCCTGTCTTTGGAATCACGACCATGCCAGGGAAAAGTGTCTGGAGGTTAAGCCGGACACCGAAGCGCTGTTGCGCGGCAAAAAAATGTCCGCCAAAGGGGACCGGATATGGGCCACCTCCTCGCGTGTGCATTGGAATTTGGATTTTGGATTTAATTCGCAATCCACCAATGTTGTCATGACCGCCGGAAAAACATTGGGCGGCACCGCCTGGCCCAGCGTTATATTGAAGAATGAGGCCCGCGAGAAAGCATTCACCGTCTGGCACAACGCAACACCCGGGCTTCTGCTGCGGTGGTGGTACAGCAACCGCCAGCAGGCCGGCCGGGGCCGGATGACGGTGACCACAATCCCGGCCATGCCCTCGCTGGACGTCCGCCAACTCAGCAAAGCCCAACTCAAAACCGCGGACAAGATTTACGACGAGATGAAAGACCGGCCCATGCTGTCTTTTTACCGCCTGCACAAAGACCGGGTGCGCCACGAGTTGGACCGCCGGGTGCTGGCAGACATACTCGGCCTGCCGGAAAGCGTCTGTGCCGAAAACGGCCCGCTGCAACTCCTGCGCGAAAAACTTGCGGCGGAGCCGTCCATCCATGGCGGAAGAGATGCTTGACCTTCTTCCTTTCCACTTTCACCGCTGCGTTTTATCGAGCCGCGCTGCCAAATTCCAAGCATGGGACTGAGAATCTTTTCCAAGTCTCCCATAAATTGGGAAAGAGATGAAACGTTAGAGAGAGTTTCGCTCAAACTGACTCGAAGAAAAGATACGCCGCCCCATCACCGCCCCCACCGTCCCTTATCATACTCCCATGCAAAACAGCGGCAGTTGCGATGCGCTGATAATCGGCAGCGGCCTGGCCGGGCTGGCGACGGCCCTGCGCCTGGCCAAGGCCGGGCTGCAGGTGACGGTGGTGGCCAAGACGGCGCTGACCGAGGGGGCGAGTTTGTATGCGCAGGGCGGCATTGCGGCGGCGCTGGGCGAGGGCGACAGCGTGGAGGCGCACATTCAAGACACCATGCGCGCCGGCGCCGGGCTGTGCCGGGGCGAGGTGGTGAAGTTTGTCACCGGGCGGGCGGCGGAGTGCATTCGCTGGCTCAGCGATTCCGGGGTGCGGTTCACGGTGACCGGGGGCGATGAATTCCACTTGTCGCGCGAGGGCGGCCACAGCCACCGCCGCATCCTGCATTCCGCCGATGCCACCGGGCGCGCGGTGGAAACCACCATGGAAGACCACGCCCGCCGCCACCCCAGCATCCGCCTGCGCGAGCACTGCATCGCCGTGGACTTAATCACCACCGCGCGGCTCGGCATCAGCGGCGCGGCGCGCTGCATCGGCGTGTACGTTCATGACCGCGCCGCCGCCGAGACTTTCCCAATCGGCGCCAGGGTGGTGGTGCTGGCCACCGGCGGCGCCTCCAAGGCCTACCTCTACACCAGCAACCCGGACACCTCCACCGGCGACGGCATCGCCATGGCGTGGCGCGCCGGCTGCCGCATCGCCAACATGGAATTCGTGCAGTTTCACCCCACCTGTTTGTACCATCCGCGCGCCAAGACCTACCTCATCTCGGAGGCGGTGCGCGGCGAGGGCGGGCGGCTGCTGCTGCCGGACGGAAGCGCGTTCATGCACCGCCACGACCCGCGCGGTGAACTGGCGCCGCGCGACATCGTCGCCCGCGCCATTGACTATGAAATGAAGCGCGGCGGCCACGACTGCGTCTACCTGGACCTGTCGCACCGCTCGGCCGGTTTCATCCGCCGCCACTTTCCCAACATCACCCGGCGCTGCCGCGAGTTTAATTACGACCTCACCCGCCAGCCGATTCCGGTGGTGCCGGCGGCGCACTACACCTGCGGCGGCATCGTCACCGACCTGCACGGCGCCACCGACATCCCCGGACTCTATGCTGTCGGCGAATGCGCCGGCACCGGCCTGCACGGCGCCAACCGGCTGGCCAGCAACTCGCTGCTGGAATGTTTGGTGTTTGCCGCCGCCGCGGCCGCGCACATCACGCGCACCGCACCGCCGGCGCCGGGCGTTGCGCTGCCGGCGTGGGACGAAAGCCGGGTTACCGATCCCGACGAGCAAATCGTGGTGGCGCACAACTGGGACGAGTTGCGGCGGTTCATGTGGGGCTACGTGGGCATCGTGCGCACGGTCAAACGCCTGCACCGGGCGCGCCGCCGCATCGCGCTGCTGCGGCGGGAGATCAGCGAGCACTACGGCAACTTCCGGGTGAACAACGACTTGATTGAGTTGCGCAACCTGGTGCTGGTCGCCGACTTAATTGTGACCAGTGCGCTGCGGCGGCGCGAGAGCCGCGGGCTGCATTACAACTTGGACTATCCGGCGCCGCTGGGCCGCGCGCGCGACACGGTGCTGCGACTCAGCGGTTGAAGCCGTGGTTCCACCGTACCAGCGCGGCGCGCAGGAGGCGGTGGTGTTCACCCTCCATCGCATCGGCCGGAATTACCGCGCACCGCCGCCGGCCGCCGGCGCCGCGCCACGAAAAACTCAGCAGCGCCGGCGTGACGCCATGGACTTCGGCGGTGTCCACCGTCACATCCGCCACTTCGCCGCCGCCGAGCACCATTCGCAGCCGCTCCTCCGGTAGCAGCGCAACCGCCGCCAGCGCGCGCGGCCCCAGGCGCAGGCCATGCTCCGCCGCCAGTTGCACGCCGTAGACCGCCGCCGCCACGGCGCAAACCCAGCGCAGCGCGCCGCCGATGCCGCCGGCCGGCAGGAGAAAAATGCAGCACGCGCCCGCCGCCGCGCCGAGGCCCAAAAAGAACGCGCACAGCAGCGGCGAGGGCCTAAGGGGCAGCACGTCGCGCGGTGATTTTTCCGATGAGGGCGGTGAACTTTCCGGCATCTTTGGTTTCCCCGTTGTTTTCGCGCAGCAGCCAGGCGCTCAGCACCGGGTCCTGTTCGCTGAGCATCTGCCGGAACAGTTTTTTCTCGGCAGCCGGCAGGCGGTCGTAGTGGCGCTCAAAAAAACCGGCCAGCACCAGGTCCAATTCGCGCGTGCCCCGGCGGCAGCGCCAGGCGGTTTTTGCGCGCTCGGTGTCCACGGCCGCGGCGCATCAGGAACGCCGGGCGGCGATGTCTTTTTTAATTTCGGCGATGGCCTGGGCCGGGTTCAGGCCCTTGGGGCAGGTTTTGGTGCAGTTCATGATGGTGTGGCAGCGGTACAGGCGGAACGGGTCCTCCAAATCGTCCAGACGCTCGCCGCCGGCCTCGTCGCGGCTGTCGGCAATCCAGCGGCGCGCCGCCAGCAGCGCGGCCGGGCCCAGGTAGCGGTCGCTGTTCCACCAGTAACTGGGGCAGGCGGTGGAGCAGCATGCGCACATGATGCACTCGTACAGGCCGTCCAGTTTTGCCCGGTCTTCGCGCGACTGCAGGCGTTCCCGGTCGGGCGGCGGCGGGGTGCGGGTTTGCAGCCACGGTTTAATGGCCGCGTATTGCGCGTAAAAATCGCCGAGGTCGCCGACCAAATCCTTGACCACCGGCAGGTGCGGCAGCGGGTAGACCTTGACCGTGCCGGCCACATCGGCGATGGGCATGGTGCAGGCCAGGGTGTTGACGCCGTCGATGTTCATGGCGCAGGAACCGCAGATGCCCTCGCGGCAGGAGCGGCGGAAGGTGAGGGTGGAGTCGGTTTCGTTTTTGATTTTAATCAGCGCGTCCAGCACCATGGGGCCGCATTGGGCGGTGTCCACTTCGTACGTGTCGGTGCGCGGGTTGTCGCCGCTGTCGGGGTCGTAGCGGTAGACGCGGAACGCGCGCGTCTTTTGCGCGCCGGCGGGTGCGGCAAAAGTTTTGCCTTTTTTAACCACCGAATTTTTCGGCAAAAGGAACTGCGCCATCACCGGCCTCTCAGTACACCCGCGCCTTGGGCGGGATTGGCTTGACGTCGTCGCCCTCGGTGAACATGTGCACGTCACGGTAGGCGATGGGCGCGCTGCCGTCTTCGTGGAGTTGCGCCAGGGTGTGCTTCATCCAGTTTTCGTCGTCGCGCTCGGGGAAATCCTCGCGGGCGTGGGCGCCGCGGGATTCTTTGCGGTTGAGCGCGCTGTGCATGGTGACCATGGCCTGGCGCAGCAGGTTGTCCAGTTCCAGCGTTTCCACCAGGTCGGTGTTCCAGATTAATGAGCGGTCGCTGACTTTGACATCGCCGCGCGCCTGCCACAACTCGTGCAATTTTTGCGCGCCTTCGGCCAGCACTTCGCTGTCGCGAAATACCGCGCAGTATTTCTGCATGATGCGCTGCATGGCGGCGCGCATCTCGGCGGTGGCGGTGCCGCCGCTGCTGTTGCGCAGGCGGTCCAGGGCGGTGATGGTTGCCTCCCCGGAATTGGCGGGCAGCGGCGGGTTGGCTTTGCCGGGCTTGATTAACTCCAGTGCGCGAATGGCGGCGCCGCGGCCGAAGATGACCAGGTCAAGCAGCGAATTGCTGCCCAGCCGGTTGGCGCCGTGCACCGAGACGCACGCCGCCTCGCCGATGGCCATCAGCCCCGGCACGGTCTCCTCGCCGCCGCCGGCGGCAAGCCGCAAAACCTCGCCGTGGCGGTTGGTGGGAATGCCGCCCATGTTGTAGTGCACGGTGGGCAGCACCGGCACCGGCTCGCGGGTCAGGTCCACATCGGCGAAAATCTTCGCGCTCTCGGTGATGCCCGGCAGACGTTCTTCCAGAATGTCGCCGCCCAGGTGCTCAAGGTGGAGGTGAATGTGGTCCTTGTGCTCGCCGACGCCGCGCCCGCCGCGAATCTCCAGAGTCATGGCGCGGCTGACCACGTCGCGCGAGGCCAGGTCTTTGGCGTTGGGCGCGTAGCGTTCCATGAAACGTTCACCCTCGGAATTGCTCAGGTAGCCGCCCTCGCCGCGCGCGCCTTCGGTGATCAGGCAGCCGCTGCCGTAGATGCCGGTGGGGTGGAACTGCACGAACTCCATGTCCTGCAGCGGCAGCCCGGCGCGCAGGGCCATGCCGCCGCCGTCGCCGGTGCAGGTGTGGGCCGAGGTGCACGAGGCGTAGGCGCGGCCGTAGCCGCCGGTGGCCAGCACCGTCAACTTGGCGTTGAAGCGGTGCATGGAACCGTCGTCCAGGCACCAGGCGGTGACGCCGCGGCACGTGCCGGCCTCGTCCATGATGAGGTCCAGGGCGAAGTACTCAATGAAAAACTCGGCGCTGTTTTTGAGCGACTGCTGGTAGAGGGTGTGCAGCATGGCGTGGCCGGTGCGGTCGGCGGCGGCGCAGGTGCGCATGGCCTGGCCCTCGCCGAAGTGGGTGGTCATGCCGCCGAAAGCGCGCTGGTAGATGCGGCCCTCCTTGGTGCGCGAGAAGGGGACGCCGTAGTGCTCCAGTTCAATGATGGCGGCCGGCGCATCGCGGCACATGGCCTCAATGGCGTCCTGGTCGCCGAGCCAGTCGCTGCCCTTGACGGTGTCGTACATATGCCACCGCCAGTCGTCCTCGCCCATGTTGCCGAGGGCCGCGCTGATGCCGCCCTGGGCGGCGACGGTGTGGCTGCGGGTGGGGAACACTTTGGTGATGCAGGCGGTGCTGAGTCCGCCGGCGGCGGTGCCGAAAGAGGCGCGCAAACCGGCGCCGCCGGCGCCCACCACCACCACGTCGTAACTGTGGTCCACAAACTTGTAGTCGCCGCCGCCCATGTTCACAACGCCATCCGCAGCACCGCCCACACCGCGGCTGCGGCGGTGAGGACGACGGTGAACTTCATGGCTAAAATCGACGCCACTTTCAGCCACTCCCGGTGCACATAGTCTTCAATGACCACTTGCACGCCGAGTTGCGCGTGGTGGGCGGTGACGGCGATGAACAAAATCATGAGCAGCGCGCTCCACGGCGCCGAGATCCATTCCACGAACCGGCCATGGCTGGCGCCGGCCAGGCACACCACCGAGGCGGCGAACCACAAGCCCAGCGGCACCAGGGCCAGCGCGCTGAGCCGCTGCCCCCACCAGTGGCCGGCGCCCGTTTTGGCCGAGCCGCGGCCGGTGACCCGGCTGAGCGGAGTGCGCAAATTCATGGCAGCACCCCGTAGGCGGCGAGGAATGCGGCGGCGGTGAGGGCTGCCGACGCCGCCACCACCAGCCAGCCGCCGATGTAGACGGCGCGCAGCGAAAAACCGGCGCCCATGTCCCAGCACAGATGGCGGACGCCGTTGCACAAGTGGTAGAAAAAACAAAAAGTCCACGCCAGCAGCAGCGCCTGCCCGGCCAGCGATGACGCGCACTGGTGGAAGCGCGCGAAAGCCTCACCGCCGTCCGCCGCCGCCGTCAGCCACCACGCCAGCGGCAGCAGCCCGAGGGCCAAAAACACGCCGCTTGCGCGGTGCAAAATGGACAGCACCGAGGTCAACTGCGGGCGGTAAATCTGCAGGTGCGGCGAGAGGGGGCGCGGGTGCATGGGCGTATTTATAGCACATCACCGGGCGGCAGGGGGCGCGCGGTTTGGCGTATATTTCACACATGGACGCGGAATGGCGGACGGTTGCGGCAAAAATCGGCGGCGGCGTTATGTGCTGTCCACTGCCGGCGGCGGACATCGTGCGGGTGGCCGGCGAAGATGCGGCGGCGTTTCTGGACGCGCAACTGATGAACACGCTGCCGGCCGGCGAGGACGGCTGCGGCTACAACGGCTACTGCTCGCCCAAAGGCCGGCTGCTGTGCACGCTGACGGTGTGGCGCGCGGCGGGCGCGTTTTTTCTGCTGGCCGACCGCGGGCTGGGCGCGGATTTTGCCGGGCGGCTGAAAAAATACGTGCTGCGGGCGAAGGTGGCGGTGGCGGCGGGTGATTCCTTTACCTGCACCGGGCTCATCGGCGGCGAGGGCGGTGAGGTTGCGGCGGCCGGCGCGCGGCTGCTGCGGTTGCCGGGAACTTTGCCGCGTTTTGCCGCCGTCTCAGAAGAGCCGCCTGGCGGCGGCGCTCTGCAAGCGCGCGAGGTCGGCGAAAACATCTGGGAGGCCGCCCGCATCTTCGCCGGCGCGCCGCGCATTACCCCGGCCACATGCGAAAAATTCCTCCCCCAGCAGTTGAACATGGAAGAACTGGGCGGCCTCAGTTTCAACAAAGGCTGCTACCCCGGCCAGGAGGTGATTGCGCGCCTGCATTTTCTCGGCAAGCAAAAAACAAAAATGTTCCGCCGCATCCTCCCGCCGCAGCGCGCGCCGCAGCCCGGCGCCGCCGTCACCGACTCCGCCGGCCGGCCCATCGGCAGCGTGGTCACCGCCGCGCGCCTGCCGGATGGGCGGCTGCTGGTGCAGGCGGTTTTGCCGCTGAGTGATGAAGGCGAAATACAATTTCGCGCCCAAGGTGCATAATAGTGCGGTTTTCCACCGGGGCATGGCATGCAAACGCTGTCCATCAAAGGCGCT
>JAPPPZ010000131.1 GCA_028817275.1 Gammaproteobacteria bacterium | reverse complement strand
GTGCGGGTGACGGTGGAATTGCCGGCGGGACGGCAGGAAACGTGTCACACGCCCGCATGACAATCCGCGAATGGATGCTGCTGGCGCTGCTGTCCATGGTTTGGGGCGGCTCTTTTTTCTTCGTGGAAATCGCGCTGCGCGAGTTGCATCCGCTGTCGGTGGTGTTCGGGCGGGTGGCGGTCGCCGCATGCGTGCTGTGGACGGTGGTCGCCGTCCGTTACCGCCCGGCGCTTGCCGCAATGACGCTGCGCGACTGGGGCGCGCTGTTTGCGATGGGCCTGCTTAACAATGCGGCGCCGTTTTTTCTGATTACCTGGGGGCAGGTGCATATTGATAGCAGCCTGGCGTCCATTCTCATCGCCGCGGTGCCGGTGTTCACCGTGATCCTCGCGCACTACTTCGCCGGCGACGAACCCATGAGCGGCCGCGCCTTCGCCGGCGTGGCGCTGGGTTTCGCCGGCGTGGTGGCGCTGGTGGGCCCCGGCGCGCTGCTGCAGTTCGGCGGCCAGACCCTCGGCCAACTGGCGGTGCTCGGCGCCGCGGCGTTCTACGCGGTCGCCAACATTGTCGGCAAACGCCTGAAGCACCTGCCGCTGGTGATTGCCGCCGCCGGCATGCTGAGCGGCTCCGGCGTGCTGCTGGCGCTGCTGATGCTGGCGGCCGGCCAGGCCTTCACCCCCGCCATCGGCGCCGCAACCTGGGCCGCGCTCCTGGCCCTGGCCCTCCTCAGCACCGCCCTCGCATACCTGATCTACTTCCGCATCCTAATCGCCGCCGGCGCCACCAACCTGTCGCTGGTGGCCTTCCTCATCCCCATCAACGCAATCCTGCTCGGCGTTTTCGTGCTGGACGAAACTGTGGAACCCTCAGCCTGGGCCGGCCTGGCCCTAATCTTCGCCGGCCTGGCGGTGATTGACGGCCGGATTGTGGGGTGGCTCAGGCGGTGGTAGGATGGGGGATGGCGAATATTGCTAAAGAAATCAAGTCGCAACAAAAACGCTGGGCGCGAGCCCAAGGCATTGATCTTGACGACCAGGGCTATTGCCTTAAATTGGAGGATAATTTATTTTGGCAATACATCAATCCTGAAACACGGGATGAAATTGCGCGAGGGTATAGGCGCGAATTAACGGGCAAAGAGGGGAGACAGGAATACATGTACGCTCCTCATGGCTCTATGGCGCTGGCTTGTAATTTTTTTGACTACTGGCGCTACGGTAAAGACGCGGCTCCGCTCGCCTATGCGCTTGGCGTCAGTAAGGTAAGCAGTATTTGCTTTAGAGAGAAGTTTCGCACCGGACTCCCCGGGAAGCCTCCTCACGCTAGTGTTGTCTTGCATCTCGCCAGTGGAAAATTGCTTGCCATTGAAAGCAGGTTTACTGAGCGTTTTTCTTCTCCCAAAAAGAACCCTTTGGGGAAATCGTATTTTTCTGATGGAAAGGAGCCGTGGCGGCAAGCCGGGCTTCCTTGTTGTCAGGAACTTGCGGAGAATCTGTCTGATGGACATCGGGACGTCGCTCATATTCTCAGGCACATGCTCGGCCTCGCAAATTCAGGGAAGAATTGGCAAATGCTGTATCTGTGGTTCGACCCCGGTGGTGCAGAAAGCAAAATTCATCAAGAAGAAATTGATGAATTTATCAATGCAATCAAAAGTGACGGTGAAAAATTCCGTGCGATGACATACCAGTCACTTTTCGACCGCATGTCAGAGGTGTTGGATACCTCGCACGAGAAATATAGAAAATATCTGAAAGAGCGGTATTTTCGTCACAGATAGGCCATGCCCCTTATTTATGGCAAATCTGTGAGCATGGGATGCTCCCTGCAAGTAGGGAGCGTCCCGACAGAAACATCAATATTCTTAAATTAAGATCCCGTAGAATTTTTCAAAATGTCGATAACACGGTCTTACAACCCAACCCTGTCCCACCCCCGAACACTGCCCCGGAATATCACCCTTTCCGGCCGGAACGCATCCGGGTTATCCAGCGCCGCGACATGGAAATACAGGCGCTCCGGGTGGCCGCTGGTCTTTTTCACTATCGGGTTTCCGCATTCGGGGCAGAAGCCGTTGCTGACGGTGTTGCCGCTGTCCGCTTTTTGTTCGTAGAACTTGAGTTGCCCGCGGATGGTGACGGCGCCGGCCGGCACGGCGAAAGCCGGGGCGTGCCCGGTGCCGGTGGTTTTCTGGCACTGGGTGCAGGCGCAGATGAAGGAAAAATCCGGCGGCGCGCTTATCTCAAAATGGATGCCGCCGCACATGCAGCGGCCGGTGAGTTTGTCCATCGGTTGTTCCGTCTGCCCCGGTGGTTGTCGGGGCAGTGCGGGTGGCCGGCCTTTATTTTTTTCTCGGCGGGAAGTCAAACCCCATGTCGCCGTCGTCTTTGATGATGAGGTGGGCGGAGAAGGTGTTGCCGGTTCGGTTGGAAACGAACCCCTCCATCAGCGGGGTTTTGCGGTTAATCAGCAAATTCTTGATTTCCTCCGCGGTGATGTCGCGGCTCAGGATTTTTCTGCCGATGCTGAAGTTGCAGGGAGAATCCCGGCCGGTGTTTTTGACGCAGGAAAAAGCGCGTTCATTGCCGCGCACTTCCGCCTCGCATTTGGGGCAGGTGCCGATATGCTCGTTGTTTTGTTCTGACATTTTTGTGCCTCGCTTGTGTTGGTGAAAAGTAGTCGCTTTTGCAACGCCGGCGATTATACCCCATTACTGCACCGGCGCGCCACCTTCGGCCTTGCGGCGCGCCACAAATTCGTGCAACTCCTCGCGCACCGCCGGGTCCAGCGGCGGCTGCCGGTATTCCTTCAGCAGGCGTTTGTACAGGCGGTGCGCCCTGCGGGTCGCGTCGGCGGCGCCGTCCTCGGACCAGGTTTCAAAGTTGCGCCAGTCGGAAACCAGCGGCTGGTAGAAGGCGTGCTCGTAACGTTCCAGCGTGTGCGCGGCGGCGAAGAAGTGGCCGCCGGGGCCCACGTCTTCAATCGCCTCCAGCGCAAGTTCGGCCGGGTTGACCTCAACCGGTTTCAGAAACTCGGCCATCATCTGAATCATCTCGGCGTCCAGGATGAATTTTTCAAATGATGCGCTGAGCCCGCCCTCCAGCCAGCCGAGGGCGTGGTGCACGAAGTTTGCATGGCCCATCACCGCCGCCCACAGCGACATCTGCGATTCGTAAACCGCCTGCGCGTCCGGCGCGTTGGAGGCGTTCACATTGGACGAGCGAAACGGCACCCGGCAGCGCCGCGCCAGTTGCGCGCCGATGAGGGCGGCCTTGGCGTATTCCGGCGTGCCGAAAGCCGGCGAGCCGGTTTTCATGTCCACGTTGGAGGTGAAGCCGCCGTACATCACCGGCGCGCCGGGCTCCACCAGTTGCACAAACGCCATGCCGGCCAGCGCCTCGGCGTTCTGCTGGGCCAGCGCGCCGGCCAATGTCACCGGCGCCATGGCCCCGGCCAGGGTGAACGGCGTCACCACCACCGGCTGCCGGCGCGCCGCCAGTTCCATCATCCCCCACAGCATCGGCGCGTCGTATTGCAGCGGCGAGTTGGCGTTGACCACCGTGTACACCCGCGGCTCCTGCGCCAGGCCGGCGTCGTCCACGCCGAACACCATGCGCGTCATGGCCAGGTTGTCCAGCACCCGCTGGCGGCCGAGGGAATAGATGCGGAAGATTTTGTCGGTGAGTTCCACCATCGCCAGCGTGGCCTCCAGATGCCGCACCGCCGGCGCGATGTCCACCGGCTCCACCGGGTGGCCGGAGGTGAACTGCGCCGCGTTAATGCACTGGGTGAGTTTGAGAAAGTCGCAAAAGTCGGCGCGGTTGCCGCTGCGCCGGCCGCGCTCCAGGTCGGTGGCATTGGGCGGGCTGCCGACGGTGGAAAAATTAATGTGGCTGCCGCCGAAAATTAAATCATGAGCCGGGTTTCTTGCGCGCATGGTGAACACCGGCGGCGCACTTGCCATGGCCTGTTCCACCAGCGCGCGGTCGAACCTCACCCTCGCGCCGCTTTTGTCCACCTCGGCCCCGGCGCGGCGCAGAATTTCCCGCGCTTCCGGCAGCAGAAAATTCATGCCGGTGTTTTCCAGCACCTCCAGCGACGCGCGGTGGATGGATTCCAGTTCGTCGGCGGATAAAATCTCGACCGGAGGGTGGGGGTTTTGCAGTTGCGCAAAAGGCGACTGGCGGATGCCGCCGCGGCGGTGGCGCTGGTGCCGGTGTCGGGGGGAAAGTTTGCGGCCCATGCTTGCGCCGCCGGCGCTCAGGTGAACAAACGTTCACCCTGCTCGTCGATGATTTGCCGCCCCTTGGTGACGGCGTGGTCGCGGGCGGCGTCGGCGCTGCTGTGGCTGTCGGCGCGGATGAAGTAGGTTTCTTTTTGCTCGCCGTCCACGGTTTTGCGGATGTAGCCGGCGGTGTAGAAGCGGCCGCGGTCTTTTTTCGGCGCCGGCACGATGGCGCAGCCTTTGTGTTCCACGGCCTCGCTTGCCGCGGCGGCATTTCCGCGGCGAAACCTCCGCAGCAGGGCGCGCAAAATCATGGCAAATATCCTACCCCGCCGCCGCCGCCGCCGCAACACCGCCCCGGCGGTGTTGTATGATAGCCGCCACCGCCAGCAGGAAACCCACCATGACCGGCAACGACCCGCTGTTGCAGCCGCTGCAACTGAAGCACCTGAGCATCAAAAACCGCGTCATGAGCGCGAGCCACGAGCCGGCCTATTCCGCCGGCGGCAAACCCGGGCTGCGCTACCAACTCTACCAGGAGGAAAAAGCCAAAGGCGGCATGGGCCTCACCATGTTCGGCGGCTCCACCAACGTCGCCGTGGACTCGCCGGCGGTGTTCGGCAACTTGGACGCCGGTGACGATTCCATCATCCCCTCCTTCCGCCAACTCGCCGCGCGCGTGCACCGGCATGGCTGCGCGGTGATGTGCCAGATCACCCATCTCGGCCGGCGCACGGTGTGGAACGCCGGGCACTGGCTGCCGACCATTTCCGCCTCCTGCGTACGCGAGCCGGCGCACCGCAGTTTTCCCAAGGAGATGGAGGACTGGGACATTCGGCGGGTGGCGCAAAACTACGCCGACGGCGCGCGCCGCTGCAAGGAGGGCGGGCTGGACGGCGTCGAGATAGAGGCCTACGGCCACCTGTTCGACACTTTCTGGTCGCCCAACACCAACAAGCGCAGCGACCGCTATGGCGGCAGTTTGCAAAACCGCATGCGCTTCAGCCTCCGGACTCTCGCCGCCATCCGTAAAAGCGTCGGCGGCGATTTCATAGTCGGCATCCGCATGGTGCTGGACGAAGACATGGAAGGCGGCCTGCAGTATGAAGAGGGAATCCAAATCGCCCGCGCGCTGGTCGGCACCGGGCATCTGGACTTTGTCAATGTCATCAAGGGCTACGTGTCAACCGATGAAGGCATCGCCAAAGTCATCCCCAACATGGGCACCCCCGCCGCGCCGCACCTGGAATTCGCCGGCAGAGTCAAGGCTGAACTCGGCGGCATTCCGGTGTTCCATGCCGCGCGCATCAACGACGTGGCCACCGCGCGTTACGCCGTCGGCGAAGGCCTGGTGGACATGGTCGGCATGGTGCGCGCCCACATGGCCGACCCGCACATCACCGCCAAGGTGCAGCGCGGCGAGGAGCAGCGCATCCGGCCCTGCGTCGGCGCCGGCTACTGCATTGACCGCCTGTATGAGCCCGGCGATGCGCTGTGCATCCACAACCCGGCCACCGGCCGCGAGGAAACCATCCCCCACATCATCACCCGCGCCAAAGGCGCGCCGCGCCGGGTGACGGTGGTGGGCGCCGGGCCGGCCGGTCTGGAGGCGGCCAGGGTGAGCGCCGAGCGCGGCCATGCAGTGACGCTGCTGGAAGCCGCGGCAGCGCCGGGCGGGCAGGTGGCGCTGGCGGCCAAACTGGAGCGGCGCCGGGAAATCATGGGCATCGTGGACTGGCGCGTCGCCGAACTGGAGCACCTCGGCGTCACCATCCAGTGCAGCACGCTGGCCGGGCGTGAAGAAGTGCTGGCCGCCGATCCTGAAGTGGTGGTCATTGCAACCGGCGGCCTGCCGAACACCGACGTCTGCACCGGCGCAATGCATGCGGTGTCCACCTGGGACATCCTCAGCGGCCAGGTGGCGCCGGCTAAAACCGTGCTGCTGTTTGACGACAGCGGCCAGCACCAGGCCATGTCGTGCGCCGAGTTCATCGCCCGGCGCGGCGCGCAACTGGAAATCGTCACCCCCGACCGCATGATCGGCCACGAAATCGGCGGCACCAACTACCCGGCCTACTACAAAATTTTCTTTGAAAAAGGCGTCGCCACCACCACCAGCCAGCGCCTGCGCGGCATCGCCCAAGCGCCCGGCGGCGGACTGGTGGCGCGCTTCCAGAACGACTTTGACAAAAGTTTTATGGAGCGCACCGCCGACCAGGTCATCGTGGAACACGGCACCCTGCCGGCGGATGATTTGTATTTCGCCCTCAAGCCCGACTCCATCAACCTCGGCGAAACCGACTACACCGCCCTCACCAGCGGCCGGCCGCAAACCCTCACCGCCAACCCTGACGGCAAGTTCCGGTTATTCCGCATCGGCGACGCCGTCTCAAGCCGCAACATCCATGCGGCGCTGCTGGATGCGGTGCGGTTGTGCAAGGATTTGTGAGCGGCGCCGTGTTATGCTTGGCCAAATGAATGCCCGGAAAAACATGCGCCAGCAAATACCCAACCGCACCCTGTTCACCGGCGATAATTTGGACGTCATGCGGGGCATTAACAGCGGCAGCGTTGACCTGGTTTATTTGGATCCGCCGTTTAACAGCAAACGAACCTACGCCGCGCCCATTGGCTCGGAGGCGGCCGGCGCCGGATTCAAGGATGCGTGGACCATGGAAGACACCAAAGAAGAGTGGCTGGGCATGATTGCCGAGAAGCACGGCGCGCTGGAGCAGGTCATTCAGGCGGCCGGCGTGGCCGGGCATAAAACCAATAAGGCGTATCTGGTTTATATGGCGATTCGCCTTCTTGAAATACACCGCATCGTGAAGTCCAGCGGAGCGGTTTACTTTCACTGCGACCCGACCATGAGCCATTCCATAAAACTGGTGATGGAAGCGATTTTCGGCGCGAGAAATTTTTGCAATGAGATTATCTGGTGCTACTCCACCTCCGGGCGCGCGGCCGCCGGAAAAAGAAAAACCTGGGCCGGCAAGCACGACGTGCTCTTGTCATATGCGAAGCGCATGGACCAACTCAAGGCGGACTGCACTTTGCCGTGCTCGGACGAATACATTAAAAGCCATTATCGGCAGACCGATGGCCAGGGCAGGAAATGCCGAATTAGAGTCGACGCCGGAAAGCAACGCGTTTATTACCCCGATGACGGGATGAACGGTAACGACTGGTGGGAAATTCCATATGTCAACAGCCGCGCCAGAGAGCGCACCGGCTACCCGACCCAGAAGCCGCTGGAGTTGCTGAAGAGAATTGTCGGCGCGGGCAGCGAAAAAAACGGCATCGTGCTGGACCCGTTCTGCGGTTGCGCGACCACGCTCATCGCCGCCGACATACTCGAAAGGCAGTGGTGGGGCATCGACATCAGCCCCCGGGCGGTTGACCTGGTCAACCTCCGGCTGCCCAGAGAGGCCGCGGTGGCAACCGGCAAACAGGGAACGTTGACCGGCCGGAAAGCGATAACGCGCACCGATATTCCGCGGCGCACCGACAAGGGCGCGGTAAAACCGTCGGCAAATATTCGCCATATGCTCTACGGGCGGCAGCAGGGCGACTGCAACGGTTGCGAAACACACTTTGAATTTCGCCACCTGACCAAGGATCATGCCATCCCCCTCAGCCGCGGCGGCACCGACACCGATGACAATCTGCAATTGCTTTGCGGGCACTGTAATTCGCTCAAGGGCAACGGCACGATGGAGGAATTAAAAGCACGCCTGAGAAAACTGGGCGTGCTCAGAGATTCCCGGCGGTGAACAACAAGGCCACCC
>JAPPPZ010000068.1 GCA_028817275.1 Gammaproteobacteria bacterium | reverse complement strand
TTAACCGGCCGGTGGTTTTGCCGGCGGTGAGGCTGAGGCGGTTTTCGTCGGGGCCGGTGCCTTGCACATGGCCGGCGCCCTCTAACCGCACTTGCACGGTCGGCGTTTGGTATTCCACTCCGCCGCCGAGGTCGGCCGCGCCGCCATCATCACCGTCGCCGGCGGCGTGGCGGAGATGCACGGTTAAAAATGGACGCCACGCGCCGTGACTCCAACCGGCCTCGGCGCCGGCGGTCACTCGCAATGTGGAAACGGTGACTGCGGGCAGGGTTTTGTTATCGCCAGTGGCAGAATCCAACTTGGCGCGGTTGAACAGCGCGCCGATGGTTGCGGTTAGCAGGTCGCTCTGCTCGTGCGCTAAACCGAAACCGGCGGTCAGCACTTTGACGTCGGTTTTGATGACGGTGCCGGGTTCTTTCAACTCGGCATCGCCGGTGCCGTAGCCGATGGTGGTCCAGAGTTGCGCACCGTTGAACGGGCGCGTTAAGTAGGGATGCACGCTGGTGACGGTGGTTTCCAGATTGTCGGTGTTGTTGAAATCCACGTCGCCGTTGCTGTGGGCGATGGAGACGCCGATTAAACCGTCGCGCCATGTGGTGTCGACGCCGAGGTGCAAGGCGTTGGTGTGACCGTCGTAGATGATGCCTTCGTGCTCACCGTCGGCGGACACATACCCGCCGCTGGCCCACAAGCCGAGGCGGGCGTTGCCGGCGACTCGCTGGGTGATGGCGTCCGCCGCAAGTTGCCCGACTCCACGCGCGACGGCCGCCACCGGCGCCTCCAACCGTTCGGCCCGCGCGGCCGGGTCATCGGCAACCGGGCCAAGGGCGACCGGCGCGACATAGCCGTCGTTGGCGGCGATGGTGACGGTAAGGGGGACGATGGTGACGGTGTCGGTGGTGGTGGTGAGGGCGGGGTTCAGGCGCACGGTGACGGTAATGGTCTCGTCGGGTTCGGGTGCGCCGTCATCCGTGATGCGGAGGGTTCTGATGCGTGTGCTGAGTTCGGATGCGTTAAATACCTCCGCAGCGAACTCGGAGTTTCCGCGACCGAGGGTCGGGATATCGTAGTCGACACCGAACGTGGCGGTGCCGGCCGGGCTGCAGGGGTGAGTCCACAGGACGCCGGCAGTGATGCCGCTCAAAGCGACGGTGAAGTCGACGCGGTCGCCTTCGCCGGCGCGGCAGTCGGTGCAGGCGGGGCCGCCGTTGACGCTGGCGGAGATGGTGAGGGTGCGGGCGGTCTGCGCGTCCGCTGGTGGCGCGGCGGCAAGGGTGAGGGCGGTTATATCACTTTTCGCCGGCGCCGTGCAAATCGGCGGACACGAGTTCAAGCGCGGCCAGGGCGGCGATGTGGTCGGCATGCGGCATGCGGCCGGGCAGCCAAAAGATTTCACGGCCGGCGGCGGCACTTAAGGCGGCGTGGTGAACATCCCAGCCGCTGCCGACACCAACCCACGGCCGGGCGTCACCATGCAGCGCCTCCAGTGCGGCAGGCGCGCCCACCGACTCGCCATCCAGCGGCTCCACCCGGCCGTTTTCGCACCGGCAGCGCGCCCAATGCACCTCGCCCATGCGCGCATCCACCGCCGGCAGCGCCCACTCGGCATCAGCGGCATGGGCCAGGGCTTTGAGACTGGAAACGGTGACCAGTTGCGCCCCGCCGCCGGCGCCGATGACCAGGCCGTGGGCGGCGGCAACGCCGATGCGGACGCCGGCGAAAGAACCGGGGCCCGCATCCACCGCCACCGCGTCCACCTCGGCGAGGGTGAGGCCGGCTGCGCGCAAAACCTCGTCCACCATCGGCAGCAGCAGCCGCGAGTGGGCATTTTTGGAGCGCGCATCCCGGCTTGCCAGCAGCCCGCCGCGCCACACGGCAACGCTGCACAACTCGGCGGCGGTGTCCATGGCGAGAATCAGCGGCGCGCTCATGACGGTTTCGCGGCGGCGAAAAATTTTTGCACTTCGGCGATGTCAACGCTGCGGCGCATGGGCGGCAGGCTTTGCATGAAAATTTTGCCGTAGGATTTTTCCCCCAGGCGGCGGTCGCAAATCACCAGCACGCCGCGGTCGCGGTCGTCGCGAATCAGCCGGCCGGCGCCCTGCTTCAGAGTCAGAACCGCCTGCGGCAGCGCGGACTCGGTGAACCAGTTGCGGCCTTCGCGCTCCATCTTTGCATAGCGCGCCTGCAGCACCGGGTTGTCCGGCGGCGGGAACGGCAGTTTGTCGATCACCACGCAGGACAGCGCCTCGCCGCGCACATCCACGCCCTCCCAGAAACTTGCGCTGCCCATCAGCACGGCGTTGCCGGCGGCGCGGAATTTTTTCAGCAGATGGTTGCGCGGCTCGTCGCCTTGCACCAGCAGCGGCCAGGGAATTTTTTTCCGGTCCATCATCCGCCGCGCATCGCCCAGCGCGCGGTGGCTGGTGAACAAAAGAAACGTACGCCCGCCCGCCGCCGCCACCACGCGCAATGCGGCCTCCATCATGCGCGCGGCAAAATCCGGGTGGCGCGGGTCGGGCAGGCCGGGCGGCAGATACAGCAGCGCGTTGCTGGCGTAATCAAACGCCGCCGGCCACTGCACCGCGCGCGCCCCGGCAATGCCCAGGGACTCGGTGAAGTGGGTGAAACTTGTGCCGGCGGCAAGCGTGGCCGAGGTGAAAACAAAAGCGCGCTCTGCGCTGTTGAAATAACCGGACAAAACCGGCGCCGCCGACAACGGCGTGCAGTGCAGCGCGTAACTTTTTTCGCCGACCTCAAACCAGCGCACTTCGTCCTCGGACTCGGCGTCGCAAATCTGCTCCAGCCGGCCGAGCATGTCGGAAGCGCGGCGGGCCAGTTGCAGGCGTTCTTCCGGCACCTCGCCGTCACCGCCGGCCTCAAGGGCGGCGCATAAATTTTCCAGCGCGCGTCGCAGGTGTGATTCGCGGCGGGCGAAGGATTTTTCTTTTTGCAAGTCGGCGATTAACCGGCCGGTGGTTTTGGCGGCGAGTTTTTTTACGCCGTCCGATGCATTGCGCAACGCGCGCGCACAAGCGCTGAGGCGGGCGCTGTTGCGGCCGCCGGGGGCGGCGGCGGCCGCATCGTAGGACAATTCAAAAACCTGCCCGCTGCTGAAGCGGACGCCGAGAAAATCCAGCGCGGTTTGCGGCAACTGGTGGGCCTCGTCAAAAATAACCGCGTCCGCATCCGGCAGCAGATTGCCGAAGCCGTCTTTTTTCAAAACCAGGTCGGAAAAAAACAGGTGGTGGTTGATGACAATTAAATCGGCGTCATGGGCCGCGGCGCGGGCGCGCCTGACAAAACATTTTTCATAATCGCCGCACTTGCTGCCGAGGCAGTTGTCAGCGGTGGAGGTGACGGCGCGAAACAACGGCGCATTGCCGGACAGGTCAATGCCGTCCAGAGTTTCCAAATCGCCGCTGGTGGTGTGCGCGGCCCAGGCGCGGATTTTTGCCAGCGAACTTTTGCCCTCATCGCCACCCGGAAAATCCCCCTGCTCCCCGGCGCGCGCGCGCAGGCGGTGGGTGCACAAATAATTCGCACGGCCTTTAAGCAGCGCGGTCTTCGGCGGGCGGCGCGGGCTGAGCGCTTTCAGCACCGCCGGCAGGTCGTCGCGGTAAATCTGGTCCTGCAGGTTGCGCGTGCCGGTGGACACAATGACCTTGCGGCCCGAGTTAAGCGCGGCGGCCAGGTAGGCGTAGGTTTTGCCGGTGCCGGTGGGCGACTCGGCAACCAGCAGGCCGCGCCCGTCAATGGCATCGGCGACTTGCGCCGCCATGTCCTGCTGCGCCGGGCGCGGCGAAAAGCCGGGCAGCCTGGCAAAGGGGCCGCCGGGCCCGAGCAGGTGCTCCATGTCAGCGGCGCCGCTCAAGTCACCAGGTCGTCAAAGAAACTTTTCAGTTTGTGCGTCCATGAATGCAGTCTGGGGCTGTGGCGGTTGCCGCCGCGGGCCAGGGACTGGTCCAACTCGCGCAGCAACTCTTTTTGTTTTTTGCCGAGGTTCACCGGCGTCTCCACTTGCAGGCGGCAGAACAAATCGCCGTGGCGGCGGGTGCGGACATTGCGCACGCCTTTCTCGCGCAGGCGGAACACTTTGTCGGTTTGCGTTTCCGCCGGGATTTTAAGTTTTGCCAGGCCGTCCAAAGTGGGCACCTGCACCTCGCCGCCAAGCGCGGCGGTGGCAAAACTAAGGGGCATGCGGCAGTACAGATCGTCACCCTCGCGGGTGAAAATTTCGTGCGGGCGAATCTTAACCTGCACATACAAATCGCCCGGCGCGGTGCCGCGCGGCCCGGCCTCACCCTCGCCGGACAGGCGGATGCGGTCGCCATTGTCCACCCCGGCCGGCACGCGCACCGACAGGGTGCGGGTGTGGTTCACCCGGCCGCGGCCGCCACAGGCCGGGCACGGGTCGCGGATGACGCTGCCGGCGCCGCGGCAGTGCGGGCAGGTCTGGTGGATGGAAAAAAAACCCTGCTGCATGCGCACCTGGCCCTGGCCGCCGCAGGATTCGCAGGGAGACCTGGAGGTGCCGCGCCGCGCGCCGCTGCCGCTGCACTCGCCGCATTCGCGGGTGGCGGGGACGCGGATTTGCTTCTCCACGCCGTGCACCGCCTCCTCCAAATCCAGTTCCAGACTGAACGCCATGTTGGCGCCGCGCGGCGGCCGGCGGCCGCGGCCGCCGCCGAAGATGTCGCCGAAAACATCGCCGAAGTCGCCAAAGATGTCACCGAAGTCGGCGCCGGCAGGGCCGCGGCCGGCGCCGCCAAACTGCACGCCCTGGTGGCCGAACTCGTCGTAAGCCGCGCGCTTCTCGGCGTTGGCCAGCACCTCGTAGGCCTCCTTGGCTTCCTTAAAACGCGCCTCGGCATCGGCGTCACCGGGGTTGCGGTCGGGATGGAACTTCATCGCCAGCCGCCGGTAGGCTTTTTTAATTTCGGCGTCCTGCGCGCTGCGGGCAACGCCCAACACCTGGTAATAATCGCGCTTGGCCATCACCCGCCCCGGCTACTTGCTCTGGTCTTTGTCGTCTTTGCCGCTCCTGCCCCGGTTGCCGTTGCTGATTAACTTGACATGGGAATTCTGGCCGGGCTTTCTGCTCTTGCGGTTGCCCATCTCCAGCACGTCAAATTCGTAGACGAAAGTGGTGTAGCCGTTCTGGTTGTACTGGTAGCGCGCGTGGTAGTGCGGGTGCAGAAACAGGTTGCTGTGCTCCAGATGGCGCAGCATCTGGTCCTTGAAACGCTCGGCCTCCTGCCGCTCTTCCGCCTCGTCCTCGCGGTGGCTGACATCAAGGGTGATGCTGAGTTTTGCCTCGTGAATGGCCATGGCGCAGCGTCAACCGGATTTACCGGCATCGCCGGGCTTGCTGCTGTCGTCCTTGACTTCCTCAAACTCGGCGTCCACCACGCCGTCGTCACCGCCGCGCCCGGCGCCGTCACCCTCGCCGCCGCTGCCGGAAGCATCACCACCGTCAGCGGCGCCGGCCCCGGCCCCGGCCTGCTTGTACAACTCCTCGGCCATCTTGTGGCTGGCCTCGGCCAGGGCCTGGGTCTTGTCACGAATCGCCTGGGCGTCGTCGGTGGCCACGGCCTCCTCCAGCGCCTTGATGGCGCCTTCAATGCGCTGCTTGTCATCGGCGCCGAGTTTGCCGCCCAGGTCTTGCATGGACTTGCGCGCGCCGTGAATCATGGCCTCGGCCTGGTTGCGCGCCTCGGCCAACTCGCGCGACTTGCGGTCCTCGTCGGCGTGCTCCTCGGCGTCCTTCACCATGCGCTGAATTTCTTCATCGCTGAGGCCGGAACTGGACTTGATGACAATTTTGTTTTCCTTGCCGGTCACCTTGTCGCGCGCCGAGACATGCATGATGCCGTTGGCGTCAATGTCAAAAGTCACCTCAATCTGCGGCACGCCGCGCGGCGCCGGCGGAATGTCGCTGAGGTCAAACTTGCCCAGGGACTTGTTGTGCTGCGCCATGTCGCGCTCGCCCTGCAGCACATGCACGGTCACCGCGGTCTGGTTGTCGTCGGCGGTGGAGAAGGTCTGCGCCGCCTTGGTCGGGATGGTGGTGTTCTTCTCGATGAGCCGGGTCATCACACCGCCCAGGGTTTCAATGCCCAGGCTCAGCGGCGTCACATCCAGCAGCAGCACGTCCTTGACATCGCCGCCCAGCACGCCGCCTTGCACCGCGGCGCCGATGGCCACCGCCTCGTCCGGGTTCACGTCGCGGCGCGGCGCCTTGCCGAAAATGTTTTGCACCGTTTCCTGCACCTTGGGCATGCGCGTCTGGCCGCCGACCAGAATGATGTCGTCAATGTCCGAACCGCTGAGGCCGGCATCGGTGAGGGCGGTCTTGCACGGCTCCACCGTGCGGTGGATTAAGTCATCCACCAGCGACTCAAGTTTGGCGCGGCTCAGTTTCAGCGTCAGGTGCTTGGGCCCGCTGCTGTCGGCGGTGATGTAGGGCAGGTTCACCTCGGTCTGCGCGCTGGAAGAGAGTTCAATCTTCGCCTTCTCGGCGCCCTCTTTCAGCCGCTGCACCGCCAGCGGGTCGCCGCGCAAGTCCATGCCCTGGTCTTTTTTGAACTGGTCGGCCAGGTAGTCCATCAGGCGGCGGTCAAAGTCCTCGCCGCCGAGGAACGTGTCGCCGTTGGTGGACAGCACCTCAAACTGGTGGTCGCCCTCCACCTCGGCGATGTCAATGATGGAGATGTCAAAGGTGCCGCCGCCGAGGTCGTAGACGGCGATTTTGCGCCCGCCCTTTTTCTTGTCCATGCCGTAGGCCAGGGCGGCGGCGGTGGGCTCGTTGATGATGCGCTTGACTTCCAGGCCGGCGATGCGCCCGGCGTCTTTGGTCGCCTGGCGCTGCGAATCGTTGAAGTAGGCCGGCACCGTAATCACCGCCTCGGCCACCTCCTCGCCCAGGTAGTCCTCGGCGGTTTTTTTCATTTTCTGCAGGACGCGCGCCGACACTTCCGGCGGCGCCATCTCTTTGCCGCCGACCTTCACCCACGCATCGCCGTTTTTGGCCTTGATGATTGCGTAGGGCATCAATTCCTGGTCGCGCTTGACCACGTCCTCGTTAAATTTGCGCCCGATAAGCCGCTTGACCGCAAACAGCGTGTTGGCCGGGTTGGTCACCGCCTGCCGCTTGGCCGCCTGGCCCACCAAAAACTCGCCGTCGTCAGTCACCGCCACCACCGACGGCGTGGTGCGGTCGCCCTCGCTGTTTTCAATGACCCGCGCCTGGCCGCCGTCCATCACCGCCACGCAGGAGTTGGTGGTGCCGAGGTCTATGCCGATGATTTTCGCCATGATGCTGTGTTCCTCTTCGGTTGTTGTGTTGGTGTCGGAGTTGGTAAATGGGGTGCGGGCGGCATTTTACAAGGCCGCCCCGCCACTCGTCACCCGGCGTTCACCGTTTCCAGACCCGGGTCCGCCATTCCTCAGGCGTCCACCGCCGCCGGCGCGCGCGCCACCACCACCATCGCCGGCCGTAGCAGGCGGTCGTGCAGCCGGTAGCCGGCCTGCATCACTGCCAGCACATGATTCGCCGGCACCTCGGCCGACTCGGCCATGGACATGGCCTCGTGCAACTCCGGATCAAAACGCTCCCCCGCCGCCGGCCGCACCATGGCAATGGAAAACCGTTCAAACACCGCATCCATCTGCCGCAGGGTGAGCGCCACGCCCTCGGCATCGGTGTCGGCCTCGGCCGCTTTTTCCAGACTGTCGCGCACCGCCAGCAACTCCCGGGCAAATTTTTCCAGCGCAAATTTGCGCGCCCCGGCGGCCTCGGCCTCGGCACGCTTGCGGATGTTTTCGCACTCGGCGCGCGCGCGCAGCAACTGGTCGCGCTGCTCCTCCAATTGCGCCTGCAAACCTTGCAGTTCCCCGCCCTCACCCTCCGCCGCCGAGGCAGTCGTTTGCGCGGCGTTTTTGCCGCCGGGGGTTTTGGTTTTTTTGCGCTTGGGATTCATCGCCGAAAGCCGAAGAATACCAACCATGCGCCCGCCCTTGCAAGACCGCCCCGCCCCTG
>JAPPPZ010000104.1 GCA_028817275.1 Gammaproteobacteria bacterium | reverse complement strand
CGGCGTGGGCCATGGTTTTCTCCCTGGGTTTTAAGTTGCGGGGGAGTGTAGCAGAAAATGCCGGTGGGGGGAGTCGGAATTTCAGGGCGGGGGGGCTTCTTTCCGCCCAAGCCTTGACCCCCACCCCCCAAACCGCCATTATTCCCCACCGATGGCGACCGGCAAACCACCCGTAACAAAAGCGGTCCTCGCCTACTCCGGCGGGCTGGACACTTCCATTATCCTCAAGTGGCTGCAGGACGCCTACGCCTGCGAGGTGGTGACCTTTACCGCCGACATCGGCCAGGGGGACGACCTTGAGGCGGCGCGGCGCAAGGCGGCGGGGCTTGGGGTGGGGGACTGCCGGGTGGCCGACCTGCGCGAGGAATTCGCGCGCGATTATGTTTTCCCGATGTTCCGCGCCAACGCCTTATACGAGGGCGAATACCTGCTCGGCACCGCCATCGCCCGGCCGCTGATCGCCAAACACCTGGCCGCCGCCGCCGAAGAGTGCGGCGCCGACGCCGTGGCCCACGGCGCCACCGGCAAGGGCAATGACCAGGTGCGCTTTGAACTGGCCATCCACGCGCTCAGCCCCAGGCTGCGGGTGGTGGCGCCGTGGCGCGAGTGGGATTTGACCTCGCGCGAGCGGCTGCTGGCCTACGCCGACGCCCACGGCATTCCGGTGGAGCGCGGCGCCGGCGGCGGTGCGCCCTACTCCACCGACGCCAACCTGCTGCACATTTCCTACGAGGGCGGCGCCCTGGAGGATCCGTGGACGCCGCCGCCGCCGGACATGTGGCGGCGCACGGTGCATCCGCAGCAGGCGCCGGCGGAGGCCGAGACGGTGGAGGTGGACTTCGCCGCCGGCGACCCGGTGACGGTGAACGGCGAGGCGCTTTCGCCGGCGGCGATGCTGGAACGGCTGAACCAACTCGGCGGCCGCCATGGCATCGGCCGCATTGACATCGTGGAAAACCGCTACGCCGGAATGAAGTCGCGGGGCTGCTATGAGACGCCGGGCGGCACCATCCTGCACAAGGCGCGCCGCGCCATGGAGTCGCTGACCATGGACCGCGAGGCGGCGCACCTGAAAGACGAGTTGATGCCGCGCTATGCGTCGCTGGTGTACAACGGCTACTGGTTCAGCCCTGAGCGCGAGTTGCTGCAGTCGCTGGTGGACGAGTCGCAGAAAAATGTGAACGGCACGGTGCGCCTGGTACTGTACAAGGGCTCGGTGACGGTGAGCGGGCGCAAATCGGAAAGTGATTCGCTGTTTGATGAATCCATCGCGACGTTTGAAGACGACGCCGGGGCCTTTGACCAGGGCGACGCCGAGGGCTTCATTAAACTCAACGCGCTGCGCCTGCGCATTGCGGCCCTGCGCCGCGGCGGCTGAGCCCGGGCGCGGCGCGGGCGGCGTTTCGTGGCCACCGCCGCTTTCACCCTCGCCGCCGTGGTGCCGGTGTTTAACGAAACCCCGGCCGCCCTGGCCGCCGGCGTGGGCGCGGTTTGCTGGGACGGTTTTGCCCAGGTGCTGGTCGCCGATGCAAGCGACAACCCGGCGGCCAAACAGGCGGCGCATGCACTCGCGCAAAACGCGCCCGCCCTCAGTGCCGTGGACTGCCCGCGCCGGGGCCGCGCGCGGCAGATGAACCACGCCGCCGGACGCGCCCGCGCCACCCATCTTTTGTTTGTGCATGCCGACACCCGGCTGCCGCCGGACGCCGCCGCCCGGGTGCAAGATGCGGTTTTGCGCGGCGCGCGGTGGGGCCGGTTTGATGTGCAACTGGACGACCGGCGCGCCGTGTTTCGCATGATTGCCGCGCTAATCAACGTGCGCTCGGCGGTGAGCGGCATCGCCACCGGCGACCAGGCGATTTTTGTGGAGCGCGGCTTGTTTGAGCGGCTGCGCGGCTTCCGCGACATTCCGCTGATGGAGGATGTGGAGTTGTCCCGCCGCCTGAAAAAAACCGCCCGCCCGCACCGCATCCGCACGCCGGTGCTCACCTCGGCGCGCCGCTGGCGTGAACATGGGGTGGCGCGCACCGTGCTCCTGATGTGGGCGCTGCGCTTTTTATATTTTGCCGGCGTGGCGCCGCACCGGCTGGCGGTCTGGTATGGCCGCTGAGCGCGCGCCGCTGTTGTGCGTGTTCGCCAAGGCGCCGCTGGCCGGGGCGGTGAAGACCCGCTTGCAAAAAAAATGCGGCGCAGCCGTGGCCGCGCAAATCGCCGCCGCATTGGCCGAAGAAACCGTGCGCCGCGCGCGCTGCCACTGGCCGGGGCAGGTGTGCGTGTATGGCCACGGCGCCGGGCATGATTCGTTCCTCAGCCAACTTGCGCGGCGCCACCAGGCCGCATTGCGGCCGCAAACCGGCGCCGACCTGGGCGAGCGCATGGCCGATGCGCTGCGGCGCGGCGTTGCCGAACATGGGGCGGCGGCGGTGCTAGGCGCCGATGTGCCGCACATCAGCGAGGAAATTTTGCGCCGCGCGCACGATGCATTGCAGCGCGGCGACAACGTAATTGGCCCGGCCACCGACGGCGGTTTTTATTTTGCCGGCATCGCGGGCCGGGTTCCGCCCGGTTTATTCCGCGGCCTGCGCTGGGGCCATGGCGAGGTTTTTGCCGACACTGTGCACAGTTGCGCCGCGCTCGGCCTCACTTTCACCGTGCGCCTGCCGGCGTTGTGCGACATTGACACCTGGGACAACCTGACGGCGGCGGCGGCGGAAGTGCCGGCGCTGCGGCGTTTTGCGGGGTAAAAAAATGCGGCAGAAACTGTACCGGCCGGTTTTTCATTATTCGTTTTTGCACCCGAAGTTCTGGGGCGTGTGGCTGGCGCTCGGCGCGGTGCGGCTGTGCGCGTTTTTGCCGCACCGGCTGGTGTGCGCGGCGGGCGCGTCATTGGGCGGCGTGTTTTGCGCGGTGAACAAAAAACGCCGCGCCATTGCGGAAGCCAACCTTGCGCTGTGCTTTCCCGAACAAAGCGAGGCGTGGCGGCGGCAACTGCTGCGCGAACACTTCCGCGCCTACGGCC
>JAPPPZ010000056.1 GCA_028817275.1 Gammaproteobacteria bacterium | reverse complement strand
GGACATAAATCCCGCCTAACATTAGACCGTTGATGAGTTGTTGTTCTAACATGACCGTTCGACCGCTTTTGCCCGCCGCTACCTTACCACGCCTGCGACACATCCGAGCCCCCGGGTCACTCGCCGACAATCTTGCGCGTGATGTACCACTGCTGGGCGATGGAGAGAATGTTGTTCACCACCCAATAGAGCACCAGCCCGGCCGGGAACCACAGGAACAGCACGGTGAACACCACCGGCATCGCCATCATGATGTTTTTCTGCATGGGATCCAGCGGCGCCGGGTTGAGAAACTGCTGCGCCACCATGGAGCCGCCCATGATCAGCGGCAGCACGTAGTACGGATCCGGCAGCGACAGATCGTTAAGCCACCAGATGAAATCCGCCTGGCGCAACTCCACGCTTTCCAGCAACACCCAGTACAGCGCGATGAACACCGGGATTTGCACCAGTATCGGCAGGCAGCCGCCGAGGGGGTTGATTTTTTCCTTTTTGTACAACTGCATCATTTCCTGGTTCAGTTTCTGCTTGTCGCCGCCGTAACGTTCGCGCAGGGTTTTCAGGCGCGGCTGGAATTTTTTCATGCGCGCCATGGATTTGTAACTGGCCGCCGACAGCGGAAAGAACAGCAGTTTAATCAGCAGCGTCAGCAGAATAATCGCGTAGCCCCAGTTGCCGCTGAGGCGGTGAATGCGCTCCAGCACCCAGAACAGCGGCGACGCCACCGGCGTCAGCCAGCCGTAGTCCACGGTCAGCAGCAGGCCTTCTGCGCCCTGCGCGCGCAGGCGCGACTGCTCCTTGGGGCCGGCGAACACGGCGGTGCCGAGTACGCCCTCGCCGCCGGCCAACAGGCGCAGCGGGGTGAGGGTTTTGTAGCCCAGGGTGTACTCATTGGCGCCGCCGCTGGTCAGCACCTTGCTGTAGAGTTGGTGGCGGCCGTCCGGCGGCGGCAGCCAGGCGCCGACAAAATAATGCTGCAGCATGGCCGCCCAGCCGCCGGTGACATCGCGCGCCAGGTCGGCGCTTTGCATGTCGGCGAAGTCCACTTTTTCATAGCGTTCCTCCTCGGTGTAGATGGCGCCGCCGGTGTAACTCGGCAGGCCGCCGAAAAATCCCAGGCCGCCGTCGTCCTCCGGCGGCGTGCGGCGGAATTGCGCGTACAAAAAACCCTCCCACGGCGCGGCGGCGGCGGCGATGCGGTAGGTGATGCCGATGCGGTAACTGTCGCGGCGGAACGAAAAAACCTTGGTGTAGCGGACGCCGTCAGCGGCGGTGTACACCAGCGGCACCTCCAGCGCGTCGTCGCCGGGGCCGAGTTGGTAATCGGCGGCGGCGGCGGTGTAGCGGGTGCGGTGGTTGGGGTAGTCGCCGCCGCGGCCGATGAGTCCGCTCTGGGCGATGAGGCGGTTGCTGCCGGCGCTGTCGCGCAGCAGGATGAACGGGTCGTCCGGCGTGTCCACGCTCACCGGGTAGTCCAAAAGCGCAACCCGCCGGATGTCGCCGCCCACCGCGCTGATGGTGACCCGCAGCAGGTCGGTGGTGACGGTGACGGTGTCTTCGGTGGCAGCGGGGGCGGCAGCGGCGGCCGGCGCGCCGGGGGCGGCGGGCACCGTGTCGGAAGCGGCTGCCGCCACCGGCGGCACTTCCGGAACCTCGCCGGGCGGCAGTCCGGAGGCGGTGGTGGCGGGGGCGGAGGTGACGGTAGCGGCCTCGTACTCGGCCTCAAATTCAAACCACGCCTGGCTCAGCAGCAGCAGCACCAGCGCCAGGCCGGCGAGCAAAATAAAACGCTGGATTTCCATGGGGGTGGGTCGGTGGTCTCAGGTTGCACAATGGCCGCCGGGCAGGGCCGAGCGGCGGTGGTAGCGGCGGATCAGGCGCCGCCAGTGCTGCCGCAGTTCGTCGCGGATGGCGGCGTTGTCCATTGCCGCGCAGGGTTTTTGCGCCACCACCACCAGGTCCACACAGCGGTCGCCGATGTTGCCCTCACCCTCGCTGTGGCGGCGGAAAAATTCGCGCACTTGTCTTTTAATCCGGTTGCGGCCGGCGGCGTTGGCGTCCACCTTGCGCGACACGGCGATGCCGAGGCGGTCGCAGTCACCGTCGTTGGGCCGCGCGTAAAAGCGCATGCCATCGCCCCGGCTTTGCCACGGGCGCTTAAAAACAAAGCGGAAGCCGCGTTCGGTGAGCAGGCGGCGGTTTTTGCCGAAACGTTGCCCGGCGCCGGCGGCGGCCGCCACCGCTACACGCTGAGACGCGCCCGGCCGCGCGCCCGCCGTGCATTAATCACCGCCCGGCCGCCGCGCGTCCGCATGCGCGCCCGAAACCCGTGGGTTCGCTTGCGCTTGACTTGACTCGGCTGAAAAGTTCGTTTCATCTCGGTGTCACCGCTGGAAAAGCGCCCCAGCGTATTGCGGCTGGGCGCGGTTGTCAAGCCGGGCCGGAAACCGCGCGCGGCGGATGGCGGTTCTGGCGGCGAAAATGACGGTCGGGGGGCGGAAGATGATGAGGGAAAGGAAGAAACTGCCGCCGGGGCTTGTTGTGGCGGTGGCGGAAACTGTGACCTTGTGCCGCCGGCTTGGTAGTTTGGCGGCGGACGGAGGCGGCCAAAACGGTGTTTTTCATGTGCGGCCGGCCGGTGGCGGCAAATAAATTCGCCGCCGCCCTCACCGCCGGCGGCGAGGCTCAAAAAAATTTTAAACCGGTGTGGAATTTAATTTTTCAGTGGGGTAGAGTGGACCGGGTCAGTAAAATTTCTTTACATTTACGATTACACAAACACAACCGCAAAGATCAAAGGTGAACGCAATGGAAAATACGCAAACAGAAAAACT
Organism: Gammaproteobacteria bacterium; assembly: GCA_028817275.1. Classification (GTDB taxonomy): domain Bacteria; phylum Pseudomonadota; class Gammaproteobacteria; order Arenicellales; family Spongiicolonaceae; genus Spongiicolonus; species Spongiicolonus versatilis. The sequence continues at coordinate 5,241 of JAPPPZ010000056.1, read as the reverse complement.
CTGGCGTCTGTGCCAGGGCGAGTTGCAGGAGGAACTTTCGGCGGAGAAATATCATATGTGGATCCGCCCGCTGCAGTTGATGCGGGAGGAAACTTCACTGGTGCTGCTGGCGCCGAACTCTTTTGTACGCGATGAAGTCAACGAACGGTATTTTCCGCGGCTGCTGGAACTGGTGCGGCGGTTTGACACGCCGGACACCGGGCTCAGTATTCGCATCGGCAACCTGGAACAGCCGGCGGGAAACGGCGCATGCGCCGGCACTGCTGCAAAATCAAACGGCGGCGGCAACGGTAAAACTCCGCCCTCACCCTCACCCTCACCGATTGGCAGCGGGTTAATCCGGGAGTTCACCTTTGACAATTACGTGGAGGGAAAATCCAACGAAAGCGCGCGCGCGGCCGCCATGCATGTGGGGGAAAAGCCGGGTAAACACTACAATCCGCTGGTGATATACGGCGGCACCGGCGTCGGCAAAACCCACCTGATGCACGCGGTGGGGCATTTAATTCTGAACAGCGGCTCGCAAAAACGGGTGATGTATGTGCACAGCGAACGTTTCATCGCCGACATGGTGGAGGCGATTCGCAAAGGGGCCATGCCAGGGTTTAAAAAATACTACCGTTCGTCGGATGTGCTTCTGCTGGATGACATCAACTTCTTCACCGACAAAAAGCGCACACAGGAAGAATTTTTTCACATCTTCAACAGTCTGAAAAACACCGGCAAGCAGATTGTTGTCACCTGCGACTGTCTGCCCGCGGATATCCAGGGAATGGAAAGCCGCATTGTCTCGCGCCTGAACAACGGCTTTGTGGCACTGGTGGATGTGCCGGATGTGGAAACGCGGGCGGCGATTCTGCTTAAAAAAGCCGGCGCGCTGGGGGTGGAACTTTCCGACGATGTTGCGTTCCTGATCGCCGAACGCATTCGTTCCAATGTGCGTGAACTGGAAGGCGCGCTGAACCGTATTCACGCCAAGGCGAACTTCACCGGCACCACGGTGGACAAAAGGACCGCCGAGGAGGCGCTGGAAGATATTCTCACCCAGCACAACCGGCGGATTACCATTGAAAATATTCAGAAAAAAACCGCCGAATATTGTAGTATTCGGGTTGGCGATCTGCTGTCCAAAAGCAGGAAACGGCAATTTGTCCGGCCGCGCCAAATGGCGATGTTGCTGGCAAAAGAGCAGACCGAAAAAAGCCTGCCTGAGATTGGCAAATCTTTCGGCGGGCGCGACCACAGCACAGTTCTTCATGCTTGCAAAAAAATCAAAGAACTGATGCGCGATGACCCGAAAGTTCGGGAAGATTACGAAAATCTGCGAAGACGAATCACCGGATAAGTCAGGAACAACCTGTGGATAACTAAGTAAGTTATCTACAGGCAGAGAAAGCACCTGTTTTATCCCCAAACAATCCCAATAAACCAGACAAGTTATCCACAGAGAAAAAACCTCGTAAGTTATTATTTAATAAGGGTTTATTGGGATTTTCCCGCAACTGACACTCCTCATCAACACCAACAATCTTAACCTAAGGATTTAAAATCATGAAACTCTCCATCAAGCACAAAAAACTCGTCAAGCCGCTTGCATCCACCTGCAGTGTGGTGGAAAAACGGCAGACGTTGCCCATTCTCTCCAATGTCCTGCTTCGTTTGGAGGGAGGCAGCCTCTCCCTGACCGGCTCGGATATGGAGGCGGAAATCACAGTCACCATTGACGGAGTTGAGGGTGATGATGGCGCCTGCACCGTTAATGCCCGCAAGTTGCTGGATATTTGCCGGGCGTTGCCGGAAAAGGCAAAGATTCAGCTGGTCCCGCAGAAAGGCAAGGCCGAAGTCAAGGCGGATAAAAGCCGCTTTGTTCTGCAGACCTTGCCGGCCAAGGAATTCCCGAGCATGGAAAACGACACCTGGGAAAAAAGCTTGACCGTGCCGCGGGGCAAGTTTAAGCGCCTGTTGGAATTAACCTCATTTTCCATGGCCCAACAGGACATTCGCTACTACCTGAACGGTCTTCTGCTGGAAATAGAGGACGGCAGGTTGCGCGCTGTCGCCACCAATGGCCACCGTCTTGCCAAAAGCGAGATGAAAATTAAAGGCGACAAGAAAGAAAAAGCCCGCCAGATGATCCTGCCGCGCAAGGCGGTGCTGGAAATCAGCCGGTTGCTGGACGACGGTGAAAGCGACAACGTGACTTTGGAGGTGGGCGAAAACCACATCCGCCTCACTTGCGATAAAACCGTGTTTGTCTCAAAGCTGCTGGATGGCCAGTTTCCTGACTACAAAGCCGTGATTGAGCCGAAATTGCCAATCAAATTGGCGCTGGAGCGGGCGACTTTTCATGATGAACTCTTCCGTGCCGCCATTCTCGCCAATGAGAAATACCACGGTGTTCAGTTGTCCCTGGACAGCAACAAGGTCCAAATCAGCGCCACCAACAGCGAGCAGGAAGAGGCGGTGGTGAATATGCCGGCGGAGTACGGCGGGGAAAAGATGGAAATCGCTTTCAACGTCCATTACCTCATGGATGCTCTCAAGGTCATGGACCAGGAACAGGTGGAACTCCACATCAAGGACAGCTCCACCTGTTGCACCATGAACAACCCAGGCGACAAGGATACCCTGTATCTGGTAATGCCTATGCGCATCTAAAGAAAGCCACTGCCGCCCGATGTTTCACGTGAAACATTCCGGCGACGTAGCGGGCAGGCCCTCGCTGGTCTGCCCGCTTTCCTGTCCTTAATTCCTTCCTCCGATGTTTCACGTGAAACATTGCACCTGCAGAACATGAAAAAAGTCCGTAAAACTTCCCCAAAATCCTCCATTAAATACGATTCCGACAGCATCAAAGTCCTCAAGGGGCTGGAGGCGGTGCGCAAGCGCCCGGGAATGTATATCGGTGACACCGACGACGGCACCGGCCTTCACCACATGGTTTTTGAGGTGGTGGACAACTCTATTGACGAAGCATTGGCCGGTCATTGCAGCGAAATCCGCATTTTCATTCACCCCGACGAATCCATCACAGTTTGGGATAACGGCCGCGGTATCCCCACCGGCACCCTCAAGGAGGAAGGCAAATCAGCCGCAGAAGTCATCATGACCGTGCTCCACGCTGGCGGGAAATTTGACCAGAATTCCTACAAAGTCGCCGGCGGCCTTCACGGCGTCGGCGTCTCGGTGGTCAATGCCCTTTCCGACTACCTCAAACTCACCATCTGCCGCGACGGCGAAATTCACCAGCAGGAATACCGCCTTGGCGTGCCCAGGGAATCGCTCAAAGTCACCGGCAAAACCAAGGAGCAAGGCACCGAAGTCCGTTTCAAGCCCAGCCCCGCCATCTTCAGCGATATCATTTTCCACCGCGACATCCTCGCCCGTCGCCTGCGTGAACTTTCTTTTCTCAACTCCGGTGTTCGCATTGTGCTTATGGACGAGCGCACCGACAATCGCGAGGTTTTTGAATACAAGGGTGGCATTCCGGCCTTCGTGACCCATCTGAATAGAAATAAAATTGTTTTAAATCAACAAGTTATATACATCCACGGCAAAAAAAGCGGCATCCAACTGGAACTCGCCCTGCAGTGGAACGACTCCTACCAGGAGAATACTTTCTGCTACACCAACAACATCCCCCAGCGCGACGGCGGCACCCACCTTGTCGGCCTGCGCGCCGCCATGACCCGCACCCTGAACCAGCACATCAACCAGCAGGGCTTCGCCAGCCGCGCCAAGGTGACGGTGACCGGTGACGACGCGAGGGAAGGGCTGACCGCGGTGCTGTCGGTGAAAGTTCCCGACCCCAAATTCTCCTCCCAGACCAAGGACAAACTGGTCTCCTCGGAAGTCAAAAAAGTCGTGGAATCCATCGTAAACGAGCAATTATCCAACTTCCTTCTGGAAAACCCCGCCGAGGCGCGCCTCGTCTCCGAGCACATCGTGGAGGCGGCCCGCGCCCGGGAGGCGGCGCGCAAGGCGCGCGACATGACCCGGCGCAAGGGCATTTTGGATGTGGGCGGCCTGCCGGGCAAACTGGCCGACTGCCAGGAGCGCGACCCGGCGCAAAGCGAGATTTACCTGGTGGAGGGCGATTCCGCCGGCGGTTCGGCCAAGCAGGCCCGCGACCGCCGCTTCCAGGCTGTCCTGCCGCTCAAAGGCAAAATTCTCAATGTGGAGCGCGCGCGTTTCGACAAAATGCTCTCCTCGGACGAGGTCACCACCCTCATCACCGCCCTCGGCACCGGCATCGGCAAGGACGACTTTGACGCGGGCAAGTTGCGCTACCACCGGGTGATTATCATGACCGACGCCGATGTGGACGGCTCCCACATCCGCACCCTGCTGCTCACCTTTTTCTTCCGCCAGATGCGCGAGTTGCTGGAGCGCGGCCATGTTTACATCGCCCAGCCGCCGCTGTTCAAGGCCGCGCGCCGCAAGCAAGAGTGGTACCTGAAAGACGAGGCCGAACTGGAAACCTATCTCTTGAACCTCGCCCTGGAGGACGCCGCCCTCACCGCCGGCGCCGGCAAAAAGAAACTCAAGGGTGAGGCTTTGCAAAAACTGTGCCGGCAACACCTCGCCGCCGAGATGACGGTGAAGCGTCTGGAACGCCGCTGCGACGCCAAAGTGTTATGGACGCTGATGGAAATTGGCACCGGCGACAACGCCCTCAGCGACAAAAAGAACGCCGCCGCCCTGGCCAAAAAACTCCACGACCGCCTGAAGGCCGGCGCCAACGGCGTACAGTACACCATCACCACCGCCCCGGCCGGCAAAGAAGACGGCGAAACCGGCGGCCACACCCTCACCGTCTCCCGCCGCCAGCACGGCCGCACCGTGGACAGCCGCATCACCCCGGATTTTTTGCACAGTACCGAGGTGCGCTCGCTGCTGGAACTTGGCGCGCGCCTGGCCAAGGCCGTCGGCCGCCCGGTCACCGTCACCCGCGGCGACCGCACTGCCAGTGTGGAGCACTTCGCCGCCGCCCTCGCCTGGCTGCTGCAGGAAGCGCGCCGCGGCATCACCATCCAGCGCTACAAAGGCCTCGGCGAAATGAACCCGGAACAACTCTGGGAAACCACCATGGACATCACCAAACGCCGCCTCCTCCGCGTCACCGTGGAGGACGCCATGACCGCCGACCAGACCTTCACCACCCTGATGGGCGACCAAGTGGAACCGCGCCGCGAGTTCATTCAGAAGAACGCCTTTGCGGTGGTGAACCTGGATATTTGA
>JAPPPZ010000160.1 GCA_028817275.1 Gammaproteobacteria bacterium | reverse complement strand
CCAACCGCCAATCGGCGGAATTCAGGAAGCGTTTAAGAATTTTTGGAGGGCTGAATTTTTGCATGGCGCTAAACCGGCGGGATTTTACACCATCGCCCCCCCGCACCCCCCACAGGCGCCGCTGCCGCCGACCGCCTGGAAGACATTGTTGAACACAAACGTGGCGCTCACCCCGTCGTCGGCGTAATCAATCTCAGCGCCCTCCAGAAAGCTCAGCGCCACCGGGTCCACCAGAAAGCGGAAACCCTCACCCTCCAGAACACTGTCGCTGTCGTGCTCGGTTTCGGCGAAAGTCATGCCGTATTGCATTCCGGCGCAGCCGCCGCCGGCGACGAAGACGCGCACGCCGTGGATGTCGTCGCCGGCTTCCCTGACCAGGTCGGCGATTTTACCGCGCGCCGCCTGGGTCACGGTCAGGCGCTGCGGAGTGATGCGGCGATGGTAAACCGCGGCCGGGGTTTTTTCTTCGGTCAGCATCTGCTTGCCCTCGGGTGAAAATCGGGCTATGGTTGTAGCGCAACAGCGGCCGCAAGTCAAACGCCGCGCGAGGCATTAATGTCCGACAAACTGCGCACCGTTTTCTGTTCGGTGCTGAAAAAAGAAGCCGCCGGCCTGGACGCGCCGCCGTGGCCCGGCGAACTCGGCGGGCGCATTTATGATTCGGTGTCGCGGGATGGCTGGAAAGACTGGCTGCAGCGGCTGGTGATGATTATCAACGAGAACCAAATCAACACCGCCGACCCGGCCGGGGTGCAGTTGATTGAACAGCACATGCGCGGCTTTCTGTTCGGCGAGGGCGACCTCGGGCAGTTGCCCGACGGCTTCATGCCGATGAAAAAGGGCTGAGCTCAGCCGCTCTCGTCGCTGAGCGCGCTGCCCACCAGCCGCGCGGTGATGTCCACCACCGGAATGACTTCCTCGTAGGCCATGCGCGTCGGCCCGATAACGCCGAGCACGCCGATGCGGTTGCCGTCCACTTCGTAAGGCTTGGCCACCACGCTGCATTCGTTCAGCGTGGCGTAGCCCGACTCGTCGCCGATGAAGATGCTGATGCCGCGCGCTTTCAGACTTTTGTCCAGCAACTCCAGTAAATCCTGCTTGGTTTTGAACGCCTCAAACAGGCCGCGCAACTTCTGCACCTCGCCCAACTCCGGCACCGTCATCAAATTGTTCTCACCGCTCACCACCACCTCGCCGGCGTCGTCGCCGGCAATCACGCCGCGCGCGACGGTGATGATGGTGTGCATGATGCGGCTCATCTCGCTGCTGTGCTGCTCCATCTCGCGCAGCAGGCGGTGGCGCACCTCGGCCAGCGATGAGCCGCTGTAGGTGTCGTTAAAAAAATTTGCCGCCTCCACCAACTCGCGCTCCTCAAACTCGCGCTCCACGCTGACCACGCGGTTTTGCACGCGGCCGTCGTCGGTGATGAGAATGACCAGCACGCGCTTTTGTGAAATGCGCAAAAACTCTATCTGCCGCAACTGCGCATGCGCCCGGTGCGGCGCAAACACCACGCCGGCGAAGCGGGTGATGCTGGACAGCAAATCCGAGGCTTTGCTCAGCACCTGCTGCGGGTCGTGGTCATGGCCGATGCCGCCGTGGATTTTGTTCACCGTGTCCGGCCGCAGCGGGCGCACCTTCAGCATGGTGTCCACAAAAACCCGGTAGCCGCGCGCCGTCGGCACCCGGCCGGCCGAGGTGTGGGGCGCGCGAATCAGGCCCATTTCCTCAAGGTCGGCCATGATGTTGCGCACCGTCGCCGGACTCACATCCAGCCCGGCCTCGCGCGCCAGCGCGCGCGACGACACCGGCTGGCCGTCCTCAATGTGCCGGTGAATGAGCGAGCGCAGCAGCGTCTCGGCGCGGAAACTCAGGGCCATTTTGCGCGGCCAGGGGTGAGGGCGGCGTGGTAGAATGCGTCCATTGCGCTGAGAGTGCCAAGTTGCCGGGCGTCTGGCAAGCCCCGCACCGGCAGCCGCCACCGCCCGCATCGCCCACGCCATGTCCGCCCCAATTCGCACCATCGGCATCTTCGGCAACCGCGCCGCCGATGAGCGCGTGCGCGCGCGCATGGACGAGTTGGACGCGCAACTCAAGGAGCGCGGCGCGCGCACCGTCGGCGGCGATCCGGGCGCCGCGGCCAGGGCCGGCATGGACCTCGCCATGGTGGTCGGCGGCGACGGCAGCATTTTGCACACCGCGCGCGCCATCGCCGATGAGGGCGGCGGCGGCGCACCGCTGCTGGGCGTCAATGTGGGGCGCCTCGGCTTCCTCACCGACATCGCCGCCGAGCACATGGGCCGCGACCTTGACCTTCTTCTGGCCGGCAAGTACGAATTGGAAGCCCGCATGCTGCTCGCCGTCACCACCGGCTCCGGCTACGCCACCGATGCGGTCAACGACATCGTCATCGGCAAGGGCCGCCTCGGCCACCTCATTGAGTTTGACATCCGCATCGGCGGCGAGTTCGTGGCGCGCGCGCGCGGCGACGGCCTGATCATCGCCACGCCCACCGGCTCCACCGCCTATGCCCTGTCGGCCGGCGGGCCCATCGTGCACCCCGGCGTTTCAGTACTCAGCCTGGTGCCCATCTGCCCGCACACCTTAAGCAACCGGCCGCTGGTGGTGGACGCGGCCTGCGACATCGCGGTGCACATGTGCGAGTTGCGCGATGCCGAGGCGTTCCTGTTCACCGACGGCCGCAACGGCGCCCAACTGGGTGACGGCGACGTGGTGCGGGTGTGCAAGTCGGCGCGCGAGTTTCAACTGGTGCGCATCCACGGCCACAACCACTACGGCGCGCTGCGCTCCAAACTCGGCTGGAGCGCATCGGCGCCGGACGCACCGCACCGTTGACCGCCCACTTCTGAGCCACGGCCCGCCGCTTTCGGTGGTTGACCGTCCACCTCCGCCATGCTGAGCAGCATTTTCATCCGCAACTTCACCATCATCCGCGACCTCACCGTGGATTTCGGCGGCGGCATGAGCGCGCTGACCGGCGAAACCGGCGCCGGCAAATCCATCGTGGTGGACGCGCTGGCGCTGGCCCTCGGCGGCCGCGCCGATGCCGGCAGCATCCGCCACGGCGAGGGCGCCGCCGAAGTCAGCGCGGCGTTCACCGTGGACGACGCCGCCGACGCGCGGCAGTGGCTGGACGAGCACCAACTCGGCGACGGTGACGGCGCCGAATGCGTGCTGCGCCGTGTTCTGTTCCGCGACAAAGCAAGCCGCGCCTTCATCAACGGCCGCCCGGTGAACCTGCGCCAGTTGCGCGACCTCGGCATTCTGCTGGCCGACATCCACGGCCAGAGCGAACACCAGGCGCTGCTGCGCCCCGGCCAGCAGCGGCGGGTGGTGGACGACTACCGCGGCTCGCACGCCGAGTTAAAAAAACTGGCCGAACTGCACGGCCGGCATGGGGACCTTGAGCGCGCGGTGGGTGAACTCAGCCCTGGCGGTGAAAACGTGGGTGAGCGCGTGGACTATCTTGAGTACCAGATCCGCGAGATTGAGCAATTGGACCTGGCCGGCGGCGCGGTGGAAAAACTGGAGGAGGAGTTCAAACGCCTGGCCAACGCCGGCGACCTGGCCGAGGGCATGCAGCGCGCCGTGGACATGGTGGACGGTGAAGACCCGCGCGCCGCCACCGCCGCCGCCGCCGCGGCCAAACGCGAGTTGCAGCGGCTGGTGCAGTTCGACAAAAACCTGGAAGCCGCCATCGCCATGCTGGACGAGGCCGAAGTAAACCTCAGCGAAGCGGCCGCCCAGTTGCGCGCCGCGCTGGCCGGCGGCGGCGGCGACCCGCAGCGCCTGCGCGAAGTGGAGGCGCGCATCGGCGTGCTGCACGACCTCGGGCGCAAACACAAAGTCGCGCCCAAAGCGCTGCCGCAAAAACTGCGCGACCTGGTTGCCGAGCGCGACCGCATCGCCGGCGGCGCCGAGCGCGCCGAGGCCTTGCGCCGGGAGATGGAGCAAAACCTCGCCGCCTACGGCAAACTTGCAGAAGCGCTGTCAAAAAAACGCCGCCGCGCCGCCGCCGAACTGGGCAAGGCGGTGAGCGCCGAGATGCAGCAACTCGGCCTCGCCGGCAGCGTGTTTGAGGCGCGCGTCGCATTCACCCCCGGCGGCGCGCCCACCGCCCACGGCTGGGACCAGGTGGAATTTTTGCTCAGTGCCAACCCCGGCCAGCCGCCGCGGCCGCTGAACAAGGTCGCCTCCGGCGGCGAGTTGTCGCGCATCAGCCTGGCGGTGCGCGTCGCCTGCGCCGCGCCGGGGCCGATTCCGACGCTGGTTTTTGACGAGGCCGACACCGGCACCGGCGGCCGCGTCGCCGGCATTGTGGGCGAAAAATTGCGCGGCCTCGCCGGCCGCCGGCAGGTGCTGTGCATCACCCACTTGCCGCAGGTCGCGGCGCACGGCCACCACCATCTGCAGGTCACCAAACACAACCGCGCGCCGGTGGCGGTCAGCGTGGAAACCCTCAGCGGCGATGCGCGGGTGCGCGAGATCGGGCGCATGCTGGGCGGCCGCAGCGTCACCGCAAAAACCCTGGAGCACGCGCGCGAAATGTTGGGCACCAGCGGCGGGCGCAAGCCGTGAACGCGCCGGCCATCCGCCCGGCCACCATTCACGATGTGCCGGAAATTCACCACTTGCTGGAGGGCTACGCCGCCGCCGGCAAGTTGCTGCCGCGCGACATGAGCGACATTTACCGCCACTTGCGCGAATTTTTTGTCGCCGGCGAAACCGGCCACGTGGCGGCATGCGGCGCGCTGGAAATTTTCACCGAAGAACTCGGCGAAGTGCGCAGCCTGGTGGTGCGCGACGACGCGCGGCGCCTCGGACTCGGCAACCAAATGGTGAGGCGCATTATCCGCGAGGCGCAAACCATGGGCCTGCGCCGGTTAATGGCGCTCACTTACGTGCCGGCGTTTTTTCACAAACTGGGGTTCGTGGTGGTGGCCAAGGAAACGCTGCCGGAAAAAGTGTGGGGTGTTTGCGTGAAGTGCTACAAGTTCTACGACTGCGATGAAACGGCGATGGTTTTAAAGATCGGCTGAAGCGGCTAAGCCCGGCCGCCGACGGCGCGCGCCGCCTCGCACAGGTTTTTTAATTTGGCCAGGATAATGCCGCGCGGCAGCAGTCCGAGGCCGCAGTCCGGGGCCGCCATCAGGCGGCGGCGGTCAATGTGCCGCAGCGCGGCGCGCAAGCGCTGTTCAATTTCGTCCACGCTTTCCACCCGGCTTTTGGCGATGGCCACAGTGCCGAGGATGACGGTGGCGCGGCGGAAACTTTCCAGAAGTTTAAGGTCGTTGGGGCGGTGCGCGTCTTCCAGGGACACGGCGTGCACCGGGCTGCGGTCCAGCGCCTCGGCCAACTGCAGATAGGCGCCGGGGTCGGCCTTGGGATAGTCCGGGTTGTCCAGCGCATCCGGGTAGCCGCAGCAGATGTGCACGGTGACGGTGGTGGCCGGGCCGCAGCCGTGCATGGCGGCGGCCAGGTGGTCGATGCCGTAGGCCAGCGCGGCTTCGGGTTTGCGCGCGAACAGCGGCTCGTCGATCTGCACCTGCCGGCAGCCGGCTGCGCTGAGCGTGCGCACTTCGCTGTTCAGCGCGGCGGCCAGGTCGGCGCCCTGGGCGGCGGGGGTGGCGTAGTGCTCGTTGGCGGTGGTGTCGGTGATGGTCATGGGACCGGGCATGGTGACCTTCAGCGGGCGGCGGGTGAAAGCCTGGGCGGCGCGCCACTCGGCGGCGAGGAACGGTTTGCCGGCGCGCACCCGGCCGGTGATGGTCGGCAGGCGCGCGGTGTAGGCGCCGTTGCGCAACTGGCGGCGGCCCAGGCGGTTGAAGTCCACGCCATGCAGGTGGCGGCAGTGGTAGTGGATGTAGTTTTCGCGGCGCACCTCACCGTCGGTGGGGATGTGGATGCCGCAGCCGACCTGGTCGGCGATGACCTCTTTGATGGCGCGGCGCACCACGGCCTCGGCGCCGTCCCCCAGGGCGCGCCAGGCGGCGGCCCAGTCGCGGGTGGGGTCGGCGCCGTCGGGGCCGTCGGCGTCGCGGAACCAGTCGGGGAGTTTTAAGTAGTGCGGCTTGGGGTAGGCGCCGATGCAGGTGGTCAGCATCACTGCCCGGCGCCGCTCTGGCTTTCCAGATTTTCCGGCGCGAAGATGCCCTGAAAAGACTCGGTGCCGGCCGCCGGCGGCCCGCTTTCCACCTGCTCTTTAAGATTTTGCGGCGCGAAGATGCTCTCAAAGCCGGACGAGTCCTCGCGCTGCGCTTGGGGCGCGGCCGGTGCGGACCCGCCTTCACCCTCGCCCTCGCCCGCGACCGGGGCGGCGCGCTGGAACATGCGCTGCTGCTGCAACTTGCGCACGCGCTCCTGGGCGACGCGCTGTTTTTCCTCCTTGACCGCGGCCTTGCATTCCTCAACCCCGACGGTGCCGGCGAAGTAGACGGTGCCGAGGCCGGCGACAAACACGGCGAGAATTAAAAACATCGCCGGATCCAGCAGCAGCGGCTTGCGCCGGGCGCGCGCCGGCACTTCGCCGCGCGCGACTTTTTCCGACTCGCGGGCGGCTTTTTGTTCGCGGCGTTTAACCACCTCAAACACCGCCGCGCCAAGCAGCGTCACCACCACGATAATCACCGCCAGCGCGCTGATGGAGGGGTTGATGCCGTAGCGCACTTTGCTGGCCAGCACCGTGGTCAACGTGCTTTCGGAAACGATGGTGAACACCGTGGTGTTGTAGTTTTCAAACGAGGCCAGAAACGCCAGCACTGCGGCCGAGGCGATGGCCGGCTTCAGAAACGGCAGCAGCACCTTGCGGAACGTCTGCACATGGGTCGCGCCCAGGTCCAGCGCGGCCTCCTCCAGCGCCGGGTCAAAACGCTGCAGGCGCGAGATGAACACCAGCATGCTGTAGGCCGAAATGAACGTGGCCTGGCCGACGATGGTGAGGAAGAAACCGTTGTAGAAAAAGGTCTCGTGGCTGGCATTGAACATGATGCCGACGCGGTCCCAGAACACCAGCGTGGAAATGCCCAGCACCACGCCCGGCACCAAAATCGGCGAGATGACCACGGTGTAGTACCACGGCCGTACGCGCTGGTTGATTTGCATCAGCATCAGTGCGCCGGCCAGGCCGATGGGCACCGCCAGCGCCACCACGCCGATGCCGATGAACACGCTGTTGCGCAGCCCCTCCACCAGCGTCTGGTCGTTGCGCAGCACCTCAAACCACTCCACCGAAAAACATTCCCACGGCGACACCCGGGGGAACGCCGATGAGTTGAACGCGGTGATGCCCATCAGCACCAGCGGCCCGAACAGGTAAACAAAAAAGCAGGCGGCAAACAGCGCCAGGCCGATGCGGGTGAGCAGGCCGCCGCGCACCACCGCCTCGCGCAGCGCCGCAATCATCGCGCGATCTCCCCGAGGCGCACCTTGAACGCCCGCATCAGCAGCAGCACCAGCGCGATGCACGAGGCCAGCAGGATGATGGCGTAGGCCGAGCCGCGCGACCAGTTGCCGGCCTGGTTGAAAGCCTGGTAGATGATCTGGGTGAACCACAAACTGCTCGGCCCGCCGAGAATCTGCGGCGCGGCGAGGGCGCCGGCGGTGAGCATGAACACCATGGTGCAGCCGGAGGTGATGCCCGGTTTGGCGAACGGAATCACCACCCGCCAGTGAATGCGCCACCACGGCGAGCCGAGGTCGCGCGCCGCTTCAATCTGGTTTTTGTCCAGACTTTCAATGGCGTTGTAGATGGGAAAAATCATCAGCAGGATGAAGGCGTAGCCGAGGCCGGCATACAGCGCGAAATTTTCGCGGATGAAATCATATGGCTCGTCAATGATGCCGAGCGCCATCAGGCCCTTGTTCAGCACGCCGCTGGCGCCGAAGATGATGCGGAAGGCAAAGGCGCGCAGAATTTCGTTCACCCAAAACGGCACAATCAGCGACAGCACCATCAGCCGCGCCCAGCCGCCGTGGGCGACCTGCGCCAGGTAGTAGGCGATGGGGTAGCACAGCGCGACGTCAAAAATGGTGACAAAAATTGCCGCCACAATGGTTTTAAAAAACACCTGCAGGTCGATGACATTGAACGAACTCTCGCTGCCGGCGCTGCCGTAAACCATGTAGCGGTAGTGCTCCAGCGTGTAGTGGTGCTCCGGCGTGCCCCACTTCGGCGGCGGCAGGTTCACGCGAAACGAAAAGTCCACCATGAACAACTGCGGCAGGACAATCATGAACAGAATCCAGAATCCCACCGCACCCAGCAGGAACACCGACAGCGCGGCGCCGTTGCGGCGGAAGAAGTTTTGCAGGTGGCGGACCAGGGCCATAACTGCTCGCCGCCGGCGGTTACTCGGCGGCCAGGGGCCCGGCCGGCGTGGCCACCGCCAACTCCGGCGCAAAGCCCAGCGTCACCCGCTGGCCCGGCTGGTGCGACATGGCGCTGCCGTCGTTGACCATGGACAGTTTCAGTTTGCGCTCACTGCCTTTGATACTGAAGAACACCTGCCAGAAACTGCCCTCAAACTCCTGCTGGTGAATCTGCGCGCTGATGTTGTTGTCCATTTTTTTCTCTTCGTCAAACTTCAGCGACTCGGGGCGGATGAACACATATGCATCGTCACCCACCGCCAGCGAACCTTTGCCGCCGCTGTCGGCGGCGCGCGCGCGGATGGCGCCGAGGCCGGTGTCCACCGTCACCGCCGCCCGGCTCACCGCGCTGACCGTGCCGCGCAGCAGGTTATTCTCGCCCACAAACGAGGCCACAAAAGCAGTGGCCGGCCTGTCGTAAATGGTGTTGCCGTCGGCGACCTGCTCGATGACGCCCTCGCGCATCACCGCCACGTTGTCGGACATGGTCAGCGCCTCGCCCTGGTCGTGGGTGATGTAGATGAAGGTGATGCCGACGCGCTGCTGAATGTCGCGCAACTCGGTGCGCATGTGCTGGCGCAGTTTCAGGTCCAGCGCCGACAGCGGTTCGTCCAGCAGCAAAACGCCGGGCTCGGCGGCCAGGGCGCGTGCAATGGCCACCCGCTGGCGCTGGCCACCGGACAATTCGTCCACCATTTTCTCGCCCTGCCCGGGCAGCGCGATTAACTCCAGCAACTCATCGGCGCGCTTGCGCCGCCTGGCCGCGCTGACGCCCCGCACCTCCAGCGCGAAGGTGATGTTTTCCCACACCGTCATCAGCGGGAACAGCGCGAGGTTCTGGAAAATCAGCGCGGTGGGCCGCTTGTTGGGGCCGATGCCGGCCATGTCTTTGCCGCCGATGAGGACGCGCCCCTCGCTGGGGCTGAGAAAACCTGACACCGCCCGCAACAACGTGGTCTTGCCGCAACCGGACGGCCCGAGAAAACTGAAGAACTCACCCTGGCGGATGTTGATGTCGACTGCGCGCGCGGCGACAAAATCGCCGAAGCGAATCCACACATTTTCCAATGTGACTTCTGCGCTCACGATTCACCCCCGCCGCGCAACAGCGGGCGGCGCGCAAAACTCTATTGCCTCGCCGCCCGCCCCACGGCCGTCACCACCGGCTCAGGCGTTGACAAACCGGTTGCGGTACTCGGTGCGCACATCCGCATACCACTGCGGCTCCAGCGGCCACGGGTTCAGGTTGGCGAGCGCATTGCCCGGATAGGCCTCGGAGAAGTTTTTCTTGTAGGTGTCGCCGGCGAATTTGTCGGCGCCGATGACCGCCGAGTTGTAGCCGTGCTTGTCGATGGCCTCACCGGCCGGCTTCGGCCGGTAGCAGAAATCGATGAACTCGTAGACGGCGTCGGTATTCTCCGCCGCAGCCGACAGCGACATGCCGTCCACCCAGGCCATGGCGCCCTCCTTCGGCGCCTGGTAGTTCACCGGCTCGCCGGCGCTTTTCAGCGCCAGCGGCGGGCCGTCCCAGGTCTGGCCCACCACCACGCCCTCGTTCAGCAGGCCGTTTTTCTGGCTGTCGGCATCGTTCCAGAACAGTTTAATCTGCGCCTTGCGCGCGATGCACCAGTCGGTGACCTTGGCCCAAATCGGCCGCATCAGCGCCTCGCTGCGGTAGGCCTTCCACATGTCGCCCGGCTCCAGTTCGCCGATGGTTTCCATGTAGAGGCCGGCGCCGAGCATGCCGGAGTGCGGCCGGCACATGGTTTTGCCCCTCACCGCCGGCTGCCAGATGTCGCCGTAACTCGGCTCGTCGCCGTCCGGCGCCCACAAATCGGTGCGCCAGCCGATGGCCTCGGTGCCCCAGATGTGCGGCAGCCAGTGGGAGCCTCGGTTGCCGAAGTTCCATTCGGTGTCGCCGACCCTCAGCATCGCCTTGTTGACGTTTTCCAGGTTTTTGATGCGGCCGTAGTCAAAGGGCTGCAGCAGGTCAAGGTCCACCCACTGCCCGGAGCGCAGGTTGGTGGGCGAGCAGATGTCCACGCCGCGGCCCTTGGTCGCCTTCATCTTGTTGATGATTTCCTCGTTGGAGCCGATGCCGGTGTAGTTCACCTTAATGCCGGTCGAATCGGTGAACTCGGCCAGAAAATCCTCCGGCAGATAGTCCGACCACATCAGAATGTTCAATTCACCGGCCGCCAGGGCGCGCGAACTAACCACCCACGGCCCCACCGCCGCCGCTGAGACCGCCGTTGCGGTCGCCGCCGTGGCGCCGCGCAAAAAACGCCGCCGCGAAATGCGCGGTGCGGCGTGTTTAATATTTTGGTTTTTCATGATTCCCCTCCGCAAGTAAACAGCAGTAAAAGAAGTAAATGTGAAACGCAACCACCCGCGGCCACCGCCACGGACGGGCAAGCCATGACCTTACCCCGCCCCGCCGCCATGTGCAAGGGCGCCGCCTCCGCCGCCGCAGGTGCAACCACCATTTCCGCCCCCGGCCTCACCGCCGCCGCACCCGGCCCGGCCAACTTGCAGACTCAAACCGTCATCCCCGGCCTCGCCGGCAACGCAGTTCACTCTTCCGGCGCGGTTTCCCGCACTGAGGGACGGTTTTCCACCTGTGACCACCAGGCGGCCAGCCGCGGGCGGCCGTTGCGCCAGTCCTCGGCGGCAAAACGGAAGTCCAGATAGCCGAGGGCGCAGGCGACGGCGATGTGGCCGATGTGAAACGGCTCGGGGCCGGCGGGGATTTCCGCTTCCAGCCAGTCCAGGGTGCGGCTGACGGCGGCCTGCTGGCGGTTGCGCCACGATTCCATCTGCAACTCCGGCGGCCGGCGGCCCTCCAGCAGGCGCAGGACGGCGGCGTCCAAAATGCCGTCAGCGGCGGCTTGCAAACGCAGCGCGGCCAGGCGGGCTTTGGTGTCGGCGGGAAACAATTTTCCCGGGGCGAGGGAATCCAGATACTCGCAAATCACCGGCGAGTCAAAATATACTGTGCCGTCTTCGGCGGTGAGCGACGGGACTTTGCCGAGCGGATTCTGTTTTGGCAAATCGGTGTCCGGATCCCACGGGGCGGCCGGCACCCGCTCAAGGGTGAGGCCCAACTCTTGGGCGGCGATGGTGACCTTGCGCACGTAGGGCGAGGTTGTGGAGTAGCGCAGTTTCATCGGAAAATCTCCTTCTGGCGGCAGTTGGTGGCGGTGGCGGTGGCGATATTGCGCGGGCGGTGGGGTTTTGCTATAAAAACGCCGCCGCCCGGCGGGGCGGATTATACCAACTTGCAGAAATTTGGCATGGCCAGCAAAAAACAAACCGGCAAAAAAAAGGCGGCGGCAAAAAAAACCAAGCCGCCGGCCGCCCGGCACAAGGCCGCCGCCGTTGCCGCAAAAAAGCCGGCAAAAAAACGCGCGCGCAAAACGGCGGCGAAAAAAACCGCCGGCGAGGCGCTGATTTTCGGCATCCGCCCCTACCAGCCGGACAAAAAAGAGGAATACATGAACCCGCGCCAGCGCGAGCACTTTCGCGCCATTTTGGAGGCCTGGCGCGGTCAGTTGTATGACGAAGTGTCGCGCACCGTGCACAACATGCAGGACGAAAACATCAACCACCCCGACCCCAGCGACCGCGCCAGCCAGGAAACCGACATCGCCCTGGAACTGCGCAACCGCGACCGGGAACGCAAACTGCTGCGCAAAATTTCCCAGTCCATGGCGCTGATCGACAGCGACGACTACGGCTTTTGCGAAAAGTGCGGCGAGGAGATCGGCCTGCGCCGGCTGGAGGCGCGGCCCACGGCGACGCTGTGCGTGGACTGCAAAACCCTGGACGAAATCCGCGAGCGGCAGATGGCCTGAGCGCGCTTTGCGCCGCCGCCGGTTCATGCGCCTGGTCTTCCGCAACGCCCGCATCGCGCTGCCCGGCGGCGCCACCGTGGACGGCGACCTCGCCTGCCGCGACGGTTTAATTGAAAGCATCCAAACCGTCAGCGGCAACGGCGACGAGGAGGTGGACGCCGGCGGCAAACTGCTGATGCCGGGCGTCATCGACGCGCAGGTGCACTTCCGCGACCCCGGCGCGACGCACAAGGAGGATCTCGGCAGCGGTTCCCGGGCCGCGGTGCGCGGCGGCGTGACCAGTTTTCTGGAAATGCCGAACACCAGCCCGCCGACGGTCAACCAGGACGCGCTGGACGCCAAATTAAAAACCGCCGCGCAAAAGTGCGTGGCCAACTACGGTTTTTTCATCGGCGCCACGCCGGACAACCTGCAAGACATCAACACCGCCGCCCCGGTGTGCGGGATTAAAGTTTTCATGGGCTCCAGCACCGGCAGCCTGCTGGTGGACGACGAGCGCGATCTGGAAAAAATCTTCGCCAACGGCGAGCGGCTTATCGCGGTGCACGCAGAAGATGAACAGCGCATCCGCCGGCGCATGGCGCGGTTCAAAAAAGACCACGCCGGCAAAAAAATGCCGCCGCGGGTGCACTCGGAAATTCGCGACGAGGTTTGCGCCGAGGCGGCCACCGAAAAAATACTCGCGCTGTCGCAAAAATACGGCCGCCGCCTGCACATTCTGCACCTGTCCACCGCCGGCGAGGTTGCGCGGCTGCGCGAGACAAAGCCGCCGTGGGTGAGCGCCGAGGCGGTGCCGAACCACCTGCTGCTCAACACCGCCGATTACGCAACCCAGGGGACGCTGGTACAGATGAACCCGCCGTTGCGCGAGGCCTTCCACAACGGCGAGTTGTGGCGCGGGCTGAAGGACGGCGTGCTGGACATCATCGCCACCGACCACGCACCGCACACGCTGGAGGAAAAGTCGCGCCCTTACCCCGACTCGCCGTCGGGTACGCCCGGCGTGGAAACATCGCTGCCGCTGATGCTCACCGAGATGGCGAACCGCCGCTGCAATCTCGGCGACATTCTGCGCTGGATGTGCGAGGGGCCGGCGCGGCTGTACCGCATCGCCAACAAGGGGCGCATTGCGCCGGGCATGGACGCCGACCTGGCGCTGGTGAACACCGATGACTACAAACTGCTCACCGACGCCGACACTTTCACCCGCGCCAACTGGTCGCCGTTTTCCGGCCGCTCGCTCACCGGCTGGCCGGTGTACACGGTGGTCGGCGGGCGCATCGTTTATGACAACGGCGCCATCCGCCCCGGCGCGCGCGGCGCGGCACTGCAATTTAACTGAGCACGTGTTCCAGCCGCGGCCGGCATTCCGCAACCGCCACTTGCAAACGCTTTGGCCCGGCCTGTTCCGCCGCCGGCCGCGGCCGCGCTTTCGCCGTGAAATCCTGGCCACTCCGGATGGTGATTTTCTCGACATTGACTGGCTGAACGAAACCGGCGCGCCGCCGGTGGCGCTGCTGCACGGCCTGGAGGGCGGCTCGCGCTCACCCTATATTCGCGGTCTGGCGGCGGCGCTGGCGGCGGAACAATTCTGCGTTGCGGTGATGCACTTTCGCGGCTGCGGCGGCCGGCCAAACCAAAGGCCGCGCGGCTACCATTCCGGCGAGACCGGCGACCTGGGTTTTTTTATCGGCGTTCTCCGCCGGCGGTTCCCCGGCCGCCGCCCGGCCGCGGTGGGGTTTTCATTAGGCGGCAACGTTCTGCTGCGCTACCTGGCGCGCGGCGATGTGGAGGATTCGCTGTTTGCGGCGGCCGCGGTGTCGGTGCCGTTTGACCTGGCGCAGGCGGCGGACAACCTGCAGCACGGCTTCGCGCGCTTCTACCAGTGGTGGCTGCTGCGCGCGATGAAGCGCAGCGTGCAAAAAAAATTTCGCGCCGTGGCGATGCCGTTTCCCATGCCGCCGCTGCGCGCGATTCAAAACTTCCGCGACTTTGACAACGCCTTCACCGCGCCGCTGCACGGTTTTGCCGGCGCCGAAGATTACTACCGCCAATGCAGCAGCGCCGGCGTCCTGCACCGCATCCGTGTTCCGACTCTGCTGATTCAAGCCCAGGACGACCCGTTCACCGGCGCCGTCGACCCCGGCCCGCTTGCGCCATGTGTGCGCGCCGAGTTCAGCCGCCACGGCGGCCACGCCGGCTTCGTCGCCGGCAACCCGCTCAGCGCGCCGCACTACTGGCTGGACCGGCGCATTGCGGATTTTCTCGGCGGGCAGCGCCGCCGGCTCAAAACACTTCCAGAAACTTAACCGTCACCATCGCCGCGTTGGCGGCGGCGAGTTGGGAGAAGATTTCAATTTCATTGTGCCGCCCGCCGCCGCCGGCCAGGTCCGAGATGGAGCGGAAAGCGATGAAGGGAACGGCGTTAATGTGGGCCACCGCGGCCACCGCACTGGATTCCATGTCCAGCGCGTTGACGCCGTTGCCAGCGCCGTCCTGAAAATTATTCCACACCCATTCGCGGTAGCGTTTGTTGTTCACAAAAGTGGGCCCGGAAACGCCGCGCCCGCCGGTGTGCACTTTCGGGCGGGCCGACAGGCAGCGGCCGGCGGCATCGCAGCGCGCGAGTTGCACGGCCGCCGCCACTTTGCGCGCGGCGGCCATCATCACCGGATTCACTTGGAACCAGAACTTGGCCTCGGTCCGGTCGGCGGCACCGCCCCTGCGCGTGACATGAATGCGCTGCGGAAAGATCATGCCGAAGTTGCCGAAATCGCGGGTCTGCCACGGCGTCAGCGTCCACCCGCGGCCGTCATCGCCATAGGCAAAGGTTTGCTTCTGGTAGTTGGCCCACTCGGCGGGCACCGCCACGTCGCCGAGGTTGAGTTGCGGGTTGACGCCGCCGGCGATGCCGCTGAACACGATGTGGCTTATCGGGAAGTGGTCCAGTGCCAGTTGCGCGCTCAGGGTGGCGTTGATGATGGACACGCCGGACAGAAACAGCACCACCGGCCTGCCGGCCAGGGCGCCGGTGGTAAAGGTCTTGCCGTTGATGACCCGCGCACGCGGCTTTTCCACCTGTACCAGCAGCGCCTCCAGTTCCCCGGCAAAAGCGGAAACCACGGCAATGCGCCGGCCGCCCTCACCCTCCACGCGCGGCGCACAGCCGGCCAACGCAACCGTTACCGCTGCCGCCAGCAATGCCGTCTTAATAAAATTCACCGTGGCCGAGTATAAACGTCACCGTCGCCGGTGGGGCCGGCGGCAATGCCGCGGCGGCGAGTCATGGTTACCGCATTAGTTCACCAATTCGCCGTTGCGGTAAGTGAGGCGCCCAACCACACTGCCGTTGGCGCGCCGCACAACCCAATTGCCCTGCCGCTTGCCATCCACATATTGCCCCTCCTCCGTACCGCCGCCGACAGCCTCGGTAACACGCTCAATCCAGTGGCCATGTTTTCTGCCGTTTAAGTATCCATTGACAGAGGCGGTCTGCAACGCAACAGCCGGCCTCTCAATATAAACCGTCTTTTCCACCACCACTGGCTGTGCAGGCCGCACCACCACCGGCGTTGGTTGCACAATCACAGGTGTTGGTTGCACCACCACAGTCGACGGTTTGGCCGCTCCCTCAATCACGTTGCAGTTTTCCTTGCACTGCTTGTTATGGTCTTTGTCGATGTTGTTGAATGTCCCGCAGCCGGCCAGCAGGGCGGTCGCAGCGAGAGCGGCAACTGTGACTTTGGCGTTCACTTGGACGCCCCCTTGCAGGCGGATTCCAGCACTGCATCTGCATAGCCGATAAACCGCTCCTGCACCTGCGCCGCTGTCTTGCCACCTATGTTTTGAAAAGTGACTGCGTCACTCGCCACTCGACGCATGTTAGTAAGCGCATGCTGAGGATTACCATCCAACTCGTAGAACGCCAGCGCACCCGCCGCCTTTGCGCGCTCATCCTCTAACGCGCCGCAGTTGAAATCAGGATGATTGAACACCGCCGTCAGAACCTCGGTGCCTCCCGTCCACGCACGTGCCTGCTCACGGTCAGCCTGTATCCTCTCTTGCTCCTTGCGCACTTGCGCTGCAAGATGCAATTTCCGGATGAGGCCGGCGCCTCGTACCGCTAACAACTGGCGCTGCTCAGTCTCCCAAGCAGCCAACTCCGCCTCTTGCTCATCCAGCGCACCCTGCAGCGCGCCGCTGTAGGACGCCAGCAACAACATCACCGTAGGACTGTGAGTCGTCAACGGCACGACCTCCGCCTCCTGCACCTTGGCGGTACAGCCGGCCAAGACGGTGACCACGAGGGCGAAAATGATGGTTGGGGTTTTCATGTCGGTTCTCCGCTGTGTGTCGTTGAAGTGGCCGACGCCGAGGCGCCGGGCGGTTGCAACTAGACACTAGCGTGAAGTTCCCGCTTATTTCCCGAAGCAGGAGGATCAGTCCTGCCGTTTGCCGGGTGTTGTATTCTGCGAGCCACCCGGCCAGGCCGGAGAGGCTAGAATCTAGTTGCGGGACGAAAACTACCCATTCCGCCCGTGGGTGTCAACCCCAAAATGATGGTGCCGAGGGCCGGGGTGGTGGCGGCGGATGTGAAAACGACGGTCTGGAGTTTGACAATGGTGGTTGCAAAGGCGGAAGTGGTGGTTGCAGTGACCAGAATGGTGGTCTGACCTGCGGAAATGGTGACTTTGGCGGCAAAAATAGCGCTTGAAAAAAATTTAAAAAAATTCCAAAAAACTCTTGACAAGCAAAATTCCCCCGCCAATAATCCCGCCCGAGCCGTTCTTGTGGACGGCAATAAGCGCCGGGAGCGCGCCTTTTCTTGTTCAAACAGGCAGGGAGCGCGGCCGGTTTCATCAATCCAAAAGTGCTTCCCCTAACGGAGCCAACACGGAGGTCAGTCATGAAGACGACACAGCACACCCGCCGGCGCGGCCGGCGATTCCATTCACCCCAGCGCCATCCGTTCCGCCTGCGCGCGGGCCGGCGGCTGCTGTTTGCCCTGCTTCCGGTGGCGGCATTGTTGTTCACTTTCGGCGCGCATGCGCAGGTGAATATCAACACCGCCAACGCCGACACGCTTGACGCCGAACTCAGCGGCGTCGGCCCCCGCCTGGCGGCGGCCATCGTGTCCTACCGGGAGGAATACGGGCCCTTTGAAACGGTGGACGACCTG
The DNA here is from genome assembly GCA_028817275.1 of Gammaproteobacteria bacterium. Lineage (GTDB taxonomy): Bacteria > Pseudomonadota > Gammaproteobacteria > Arenicellales > Spongiicolonaceae > Spongiicolonus > Spongiicolonus versatilis. The sequence continues at coordinate 6,918 of JAPPPZ010000160.1, read as the reverse complement.
TCGCGGGTGAGCGGCATCGGCCCGGTCATCGTGGAGAAAAACCGCGCGCTGCTGCAAGTGGAGGACGGTTCGCAAGAGCCGTCTGAAAACTAAGGCGCGCAAAACAAAGTATACTCCCGCCCGGGTTATTTCCGGGCGGGGGTTTACTCTGCGCCCCCACCCTTAACATTCAAGCATGCGCATCACCATCATCGGCAGCGGCTACGTCGGACTTGTCACCGGCGCGTGCTTGGCCGACGCCGGCAACCATGTTTTGTGCATGGACAAGGACGCGGCCAAAGTGGAACTGCTGCGCGGCGGCGGCATTCCAATCTACGAGCCCGGCCTTGAGCAACTGGTGCGCGACAACTTTGCAGCCGGCCGGCTGGCGTTCACCGGCGATTTGAAAGAAGGCGTGGCGCACGGCGAAGTTCTGTTCATCGCCGTGCCGACACCGCCGGACGAGGACGGCGCGGCCGATGTCAGCCATGTACTCGCCACCGCGCGCGCCATCGCCGCCTGCATGGAAGAGGAAAAATTGGTGGTCAACAAATCCACCGCGCCGGTGGGCACGGTGCACCGGGCGCGCGAGGCCATGGCCGAGGAACTCGGCCGGCGCGGCAGGGAAATAAAATTCGCGGTGGTTTCCAACCCGGAATTTCTGAAAGAAGGCGCGGCGGTGGAGGATTTTATGAAGCCCGACCGCATCATCATCGGCGTCGACGGTGACGGCGGCGGCAAAGCCCGGCAAATTCTCGAGCAACTGTACGCGCCGTTCAACCGCAACCGCCGCCGCATGCTGGTGATGGACGTGTGCTCGGCGGAACTCACCAAATACGCCGCCAACGCCATGCTGGCGACCAAAATTTCGTTCATCAACGAAATGGCCGCGCTGGCCGAAATCCTCGGCGCCGACATTGAGCACGTGCGCCAGGGCATCGGCGCCGACCGCCGCATCGGCCACCATTTTATTTACCCCGGCTGCGGCTACGGCGGCTCCTGCCTGCCGAAAGACGTGCAGGCATTGCGCCGCACCGCCGCCGGGCACGGTTTTGAGGCGCGCATTTTGGCCGCGGTCAGCGATGTGAACCGCACGCAAAAAACTTTGCTGGCAAAAAAAGTCGCCGCGCATTTTAATGTGGACGATAGCGGTGAAGGCTGGAAAAAATTGCGCTTTGCGCTGTGGGGGCTGGCGTTCAAACCCAACACCGACGATGTGCGCGAGGCGCCGGCGCTGGCGCTGGCACGTCACCTGCTGGCGCGCGGCGCGCAGGTGCATGCATTTGACCCGGCGGCAAACGCAAACGCGAAAAAAATTCTCGGTGATGGTTTGCGTTTTTATGACGACCCCTACGCTGCGCTCAGCGGCTGCGACGCGCTGCTGGTGCTGACCGAGTGGAATGTTTTTCACAACCCCGACTTGAAGCGCATGGCGTCTTTGATGCGCGGCCGGGCGGTGTTCGACGGCCGCAACATTTACCGGCCGGCCATGTTTTCCGCCGCCGGCTTCACCTGCCACGGCATCGGCAGGCCGGCATGAGCGCGCGCGGCATGCTCGATGCGGCGGCCGGCCGGCTCAGCATCCTCACCGTCGGCGACGTGATGCTCGACCGTTACTGGTTCGGCGAAGTGAGGCGCATCTCGCCGGAGGCGCCGGTGCCGGTGCTGCGGGTCTTTGATGTCACCAACCGCGCCGGCGGCGCCGCCAATGTGGCGCTCAACGTCACCGCCCTCGGCGCCGGCAGCCTGCTGTTGGGCGCCGTCGGCGACGACGAAAGCGGCGGCATTCTGCGCGACACCGTGGACCGGCACGGCATTAAACATGCGCTGCCCGCCATTCTAGCCTCCACCACCGTCAAACTGCGGATGGTGGCCCGCAACCAGCAACTGCTGCGCGCCGATTTTGAGTCTGCAACCAACGATTTGGACTCTGCAACCGCCGCACATTCCCGCTGGCGCGAAAAATTCAGCGCCATGTGCGCCGCTGCAGACGCCGTTATCTTCTCCGACTACGGCAAAGGCGCCCTCGCCCGGCGCGGCGACCTGGGCGCGATGATCGGCGAGGCCAAAGCCGCCGGCAAGTTGACGTTAGTGGACCCCAGCGGCGGCGACTTCTCGCGCTACCGCGGCGCCGACCTGCTGACGCCGAACCTGGGCGAGTTGGAACAGGCCGCCGGCGCCTGCGCCGATGACGCTGCCATCGCCAAAGCCGCCGCCGGGTTAATTGAACGGCACGGTTTCGGCGGCGTCTTGGTCACCCTCAGCGAGCGTGGCATGATGATGGTGCGCCCCGGCGGCGCCGCGCTGCACAGCCCGGCGCGGGCGCGCGAGGTGTTTGATGTCAGCGGCGCCGGCGACACCGTGGCCGCGGCGGCCGCCACCCTGACCGCCGCCGGCGCCGACGACCGCACCGTTCTGGAAGTCGCCAACACCGCCGCCGCCATCGTGGTTGGCAAGGTGGGCACCGCGGTGGCGACGGCGGACGAAGTGAAAGCGGCGCTGCCGCCGGGGCCATGAGAATCCTGGTCACCGGCGCCGCGGGATTCATCGGCGCGCACCTGGTGCAGCGGCTGATCACCGATGGCGGCCACGAAATCATCGGCGTGGACACCATCAACGACTACTACGATCCGCAACTGAAAAAAGCGCGGCTGAAACACCTGTGCATCATGCGGCCGTGGGAAAAAAATTCCAGCCGCTTTTATTTTTACCCGGTGGACATCGGCGACCGCGATGCGCTGCAAAAAATTTTCGCCAAACGTTTTGACGTGGCGTTTAACCTCGCCGCCCAGCCCGGCGTCCGCTACTCGCTGCAAAACCCGGACGCCTACATCAACGCCAATGTCCGCGGCTTCCACGCGCTGCTGGAAATGTGCCGCGGGGGCGATGTGGGGCATCTGGTGTTTGCCTCCTCAAGTTCGGTCTACGGCGCAAACCGCCGCCTGCCGTTTTCCACCGCCGGCAACGTTGACCATCCGCTGTCGCTCTACGCCGCGACCAAAAAGTGCAACGAGTTGCAGGCGCATGTGTACGCGCACCTGTACGGCCTGCCGTGCACCGGCCTGCGTTTTTTCACCGTCTACGGCCCGTGGGGCCGGCCTGACATGGCCTATTACAGTTTCACCCGCGACATTCTCGCCGGCCGCCCCATCCAGGTGTTCAACCACGGCGAGATGGAGCGCGACTTCACCTTTGTGGACGACATCGTGGAATGCATGATGCGCATCGCCGAATCAAAACCGCCGGCCGCCGGCCGCGGCTGGAACGGCGAACCCGACCGCAGCGCGGCGCCGTGGCGCATCTACAACATCGGCGGCAGCGCGCCGGTGAAGTTGACGCGCTTCATTGAAATTCTGGAGCAGTTGCTCGGCAAAAAAGCGCAACTGGACATGCGCGCCATGCAGCCCGGCGACCTTGCGCGCACCTGGGCCGACACCGAAAGTCTGGAGCGCGACTTCAACTACGCGCCGAGCACCACGCTGGAGGAAGGGCTGAAAGAATTCGTGGAATGGTACCGCGAGTGGCACCAGGAATGAACGTGCGCGGAGTGATTCTCACCGGCGCGGCGGCGGCGGTGCATGGCGTTGCGCGGCGCATGAAAGACGCCGGCATTGGCGACATCATCGTGGTCTGCGGCGCGGCTGATGCGGCGCGGCTGCGGCGCGGCGATGCGGAACTTTGTTTTGCGCTGGCGCAAAATCCGCGCGGCGAGGTGGACGCATTGCGCCATGCCGCCGAGTTTCTGGGCCGCGACAGCGCACTGGTGGCGGTGAAGGATTGTGATGTGGGTGAACTTCTCCACCGGCGCAAAAAAAACCCGCGCGGCGTGGCTGCAGTGGACGGCGGTTATTTTTTTAACGCTGAACTTCACCGGGCGTTAACCAACGAAACACTGAACGGTGAACAAAATCTCAGCGCCGCCGCGCACGCGGCCGGAGGCAAAACATGATCGGCGTGATTGGCGGCAGCGGCGTCTACTCGCTGGACGGCATGCGCGTGGACGCGGGCGAACAATGCGCGACGCCCTACGGCCCCTCCTCCGGCCCGTTGCTGCGCGGCGAGTTGAACGGCGCGCCGCTGCTGTTTCTGGCGCGCCACGGGCCGCAGCACCACCTGCCGCCGCACAAGGTGAACTACCGCGCCAACCTGTGGACGCTGCGCGAATGCGGCGCAACGGCGCTGGTCACCATCGCCGCGGTGGGCGGCATTCGCGGCGACTGCCGGCCGTCGGCGCTGGTGCTGCCGGACCAAATTCTGGATTACACCTGGGGGCGCGAGCACACTTTTTTTGCCGGCGGCGACCAGGCCGTGGTGCATGTGGACTTCACCGAGCCATATGACGCCGAGATGCGCGCCACCCTGGCCCGCGCCGCCGCTGACAACAACATCAGCGTGGTCACCGGCGGCGCATATGCGGCGATGCAGGGGCCGCGCTTTGAAAGCGCCGCCGAAATTATGCGGCTGGAACGGGACGGCGCGGCGGTGGTCGGCATGACCGGCATGCCGGAGGCCTCGCTGGCGCGCGAGTTGGGGCTGCGCCTGGCGGCGGTGAACATCGTGGTCAACCCGGCGGCCGGCAAGGGTGACGGCGGCGTTTCCATGGACGAGATTCACCGCCGCCTGGCCGACGGCGCGGCGCGCGTCAACCGCCTGCTGGCGTGCGCGCTGCCGGCGCTGTGGACTCTGGCGCAGTCGCGGGAGCCTCTGCCGGCGCCGGTGCCGCAAAACGGCTGACCACCATCAGCACGCCGAAGCGCGGGTGGTCGTAGTAGTTAATCTCGTTCAGTTTAATGCGGCGCTGCTGGCGCATGCGGTGCGCACGGTGTTTTTGCAGCGATAAACCGTAGGCCGAGTGCACGCTGCGCACCTGGTTCTGCCCGCCCCCACCGCCGCTGAGGTAGCGCAAGTCCAGTTCCGCTTGCAGGTAAGGCTGGATGACATACACATGCGCCGCGCCGCTGAGTTCCGGTTCACGGTCAATGTCGGCCAGCCCCGGTGTGCTGAGGTCCACCGCGTCGACTTTTTCCTTCTCCGCCGCCGGCTGCACCCAACTCATGTAGCGCAGCACACGGTAGGAATCTTTTTGCGCCAACTCGTTTACATGCGGCCGCAGAATGCTGCCCGGATACATTTGAATTTCACCCTGCAGCGCATCCTCCTCCGCGGCCGCGCCATCCTCGTCCGCAACCACCGCAGCCACCGCAACCCCCGGCCGCTCCCACACCACCTCAAGCCGCCCGGCGCCCTCCTCCGCCGCGCCACCGGTGTAGGCAAATGCAAGAATCTCCACCTGATACATCCGCGCCACGGCAATGCCGGCAACGCCCAACAACAACGCGCAGGCGGCGGCGGATTGGAAAAAGAATTTCATCGCTTAAATTTCCCGGCGGGCGTGCACACTACCACAACCGCCGCCGCCACCGCCATGAGCGCGGCTTAGAAGCGCCACTTGCCGGTAAGGAGGTTGGCGGTGTCGACTCCGTTGTCGGCAGTGACGGTTAAGCCGAGATTTAACCGGCCGGCGGTTTTGCCGGCGGTGAGGCTGAGGCGGTTTTCGTCGGGGCCGTTGCCCTGCACGTGGCCGGCGCCTTCCAAGCGGACATGCGCGTTGCCGTTTTGCCACTCTGCACCGCCGCCGAGGTCGGCTGCGCCGCCATCCTCACCGTCGCCGGCGTCGTGGCGGAGGTGCACGGTTAAAAACGGGCGCCACGCGCCGTGACTCCAACCGGCCTCGGCGCCGGCGGTCACTCGCAATGTGGAAACGGTGACTGCGGGCAGGGTTTTGTTATCGCCAGTGGCGGAATCCAACCTGGCGCGGCTGAACAGGGCGCCGATGGTTGCGGTTAGCAGGTCGCTCTGCACGTGCGCTAAACCGAAACCTGCGGTCAAGATGTTGACGTCGGTTTTGATGGTGGCGTCCGGTTCCTTTAACTCGGCATCGCCGGTGCCGTAGCCGATGGTGGTCCAGAGTCGGGAATTGTTGAACTGGCGCACCGAATACGGATGCACGCTGGTGACGGTGGTTTCCAGATTGTCGGTGTTGTTGAAGTCCATGTCGCCGTTGCTGTGGGCGATGGCGATGCCGATTAAACCGTCGCGCCACTTGGTGTCGACGCCGAGGTGCAAGGCGTTGGTATTACCGTCGTAGGTGATGCCTTCGTGTTCACCGTCGGCGGACACATACCCGCCACTGGCCCACAAGCCGAGTCGGGCGTTACCGTCGACTCGTTGAGTAATGGCGTCCACCGCAAGTTGCCCGACTCCCCGCGCCACCGCCGCCGCCGGCGCCTCCAGCCGCTCGACCCGCGCGGCCGGGTCATCGGCAACCGGGCCAGGCGCGACCGGCGCGACATAACCGTCGTTGGCGAGGATGGTGATGGTGAGAGGTATGCCGACGGTGCTGGTGGGGATTATGTTGCCCTGCCGGAGGTTTCTCATCACCGAGATGATGATAGTTTCATCGGGCTCGGGCAGGTCGTCATCGCTGATGACATACGACGCGGTGCTTTCACTATACCCGTTGCCGGGATTCAATATGAATGAAGGCACAACCAACACACCGTCGCCCGGCGTGTCCATGGGGCCGGCGGTGCCGCTGACGCTACCCATTACCGTTGAAAGGAAACCGGAACTAACGCCGGTGAGACTGAGGGTGAGGGTGAAAGTGTCGCCCTCGCGGATTTGCAGGCCGGGGGTGGCGGGGTCGCGGTCGCCGCCGCCGCCGGTGGCGGAGAGGGTGAGGGTGCCGGCGGTCTGGACCTGCGCGGCGGCGTTTGGCGCGGCGGCGAGGAACAGCGCGGCGAGGATGCCGGAGAGGAGTACGCCGCTAATTAACCCCGGAATCGCGGGGGGGGGGGGGGGCGATAAATTTGGCTGCGGGTTTAATGGTCAGGGTCCACCGGTGGCGGTGAATGGTGAGGGCGGAGTGTAACACATGCC
>JAPPPZ010000039.1 GCA_028817275.1 Gammaproteobacteria bacterium | reverse complement strand
GTGGAATTGGAGTGTGGCGGGCATGCGGGCGGTGGCGGTGAGGGCGGGGGGAGTATAGCGGAAATGGCTGATGTTTTTATGGCGGCGCGGCGGTGAGGCCGGCGTCACCCCCCACGCGGCACCGGCCGCGCCAGCCCCGGCAAATCCCCCCCAAGCCCGGCCGCCAGTTGCATCAGCAAGTTCTTCGCCGGCTGCACCCGGTTGGCGAAGTTGAGAGCGGCGTCCACCATTCCGGCGGTGCCGCTTTTCAGGTGGTCGCGGGTGAACACCATGTTGAAGGCATGCAGCACCGCATGCACCGCCGCATTCTCGGCCCGCCGCCGCCGCTCGTAACGTCGCAGCACCAGTTGCGCGCCCGGGTCACGGCCGGCGGCATGCGCCTCCAGCAGCGGTGCGGCCAGGGCGGCGGCGTCCATGATGCCGAGGTTGGCGCCCAGCCCGGCCAGCGGGTGCACCACATGCGCCGCGTCACCCACCAGCACCACCCGCCGGTCCACGTAATGGGCCGCGCGCAGGTGGCTCAGCGCAAACGAAAGCCGCGGCCCCACTTCGGTTATCGCCCCCAGCCGCCCGTCCAGCACCTCGGCCAGTGCGGCGGTGAACCCGGCATCGTCCATGGCCGCAATTTCGGCGGCGCGCGCATCGGCGCAACTCCACGCGATGGAACAATGTCCCGCCGCCAGCGGCAGAATGCCCAGCGGCCCGTCGGGAAGAAACCGCTGCCATGCGGTGCGCCGGTGGTCGCCGTCAAATTGCACATTGGCGACAATGCACCGCTGGCGGTAGTCGCCGCCGCTGGTGGCGAAACCGCACTGCGCGCGCACCGTGGAGCCGGGGCCGTCGCAGGCGGCGAGCACCCGGGCGCGCAACTCGCCGTGGTTTGCGGTGACGGCGGTGACGCCGGCGGCGTCCTGGTGCACGGCAGTGATGGAGTCGGTGATGCGGGCCACGGAATCGCCGGCGCGCTCGGTGAGGGCGCGGATGATGAGGTTGTTTTCCACCATGTGGCCGAGGTGGGTTTCGCCGATGTCGGCGGCGTGAAACAAAACCTCGCCGCTGCCGGCCGCACATGCCGCCACCGCGCAAAACGCATGCGCCCGCCGCGCCGCGATGGCCTCCCACGCGCCGAGGTTTTCCAGCACCGTCTGCGACGCCCGGTTCACCGCGCTCACCCGCGCCTGGTATTCCCCGCCCGGCCACGGCGGCGGCGGCGACTGGTCCACCACCGCCACCCGCAGCCCCGCCCGCTGCCCCAGCGCGCCGGCCAACGTCGCCCCCACCAGCCCGCCGCCGGCCACTAATACGTCGTAATCACCATCCATGGCGGCATTGTAGCCCCCGCCGCCGGCGTTTGCGGCATCGCGGCCGCCGGTGCCGAAGGGCCCATCACCGCTCCTCAAACGGCACCCGCCGCCACAGCGGCAGCCGCGCATAGCGCGCGACATCCTCCCGGCGCAAGCCGAGGTCGGCGAGGCGGTGCGGCTCCAACTCCAGCAGCCGGCGCATCTCCCGGCGGTGGCGGTAACGGTGGCCGAGGATGTGCAAGGCGCGTTTCAGCCGTGCGCTGAGGGTGGTGAGGGCGCGGCCGGGCCGGGCCGGTTGGCCGCCCCAGCAGGCTTGGCCCGGGTGGACTTCACAGCAATTTTTACTTAACATGGGGTTTCTCCCGCCGGCAGGCGATGTTGTTTTTTTGCCAATATTCACAACAGCGAAGGCCTCCCGCAAACGGTTTATTCTTTTCCACCACATTATTTTAACTAATCATGCAAAATCCCCGCCGCCGCCTGCCGTTGCGCGCCATTGCGGTGTTTGAAAGCGTCGCCCGCCGCCGCAGTTTTCAGGCCGCGGCCAGGGAGTTGTTCATCACGCCATCGGCGGTCAGCCAGCAAATCAAAAAACTGGAGGAGCAACTTTCGCTGCGCTTGTTTGAACGCCGCGCGCAGGGCATCGCGCCCACCGAGGCCGCATTGCGCCTGCTGCCGCAGGTCAGCAGTGCGCTTGCCGAGTTGGACGCCGCCTTCACCGCCGCCGCCGACCCGGCGCCGTCCCTCACCGTCAGCACCCTGCCGTCGGTGGCCTCGGCCTGGCTGGTGCCGCGCCTGTTTCGTTTTCGCCAGCGCTGCCCCGGCACCGCCGTGCGGCTGGAAACCGGCGCCCACCTGAGCAACCTGCAGCGCGACGGCGTGGACCTTGCATTGCGCTACGGCTTTGGCGCGTATCCCGGTTTGCGCAGTGAAAAACTGCTGGACGAATTGTGCACGCCGGTGGGGCATCCGGATTATTTTCGCAAGCGCCCGCTGCGCGACATCGCCGGCATCGCCGGCCATCCGCTGATTGACGACGAAAGCGTGTTTGACGGCGTTCCCTACAACGACTGGAAAGGCTGGCTTGCGCGCAGCGGTGTTGATGCGGCGCGTGTCAATATCGTGATGACGTTCACCGACTCCGGCATGGTTCTGAAGCAAACTTTGGCCGGGCAGGGCCTCGCCCTCGGCCGCAGTTTAATTGTGATGGACGACCTGGTGCACAAAAGTCTGCGCGCCCCGCTGGCGGTGGCGACGCCCACCGGCACCGGTTACTACCTGGTGGGCGCCGCCGACCGGCCGCAGAAACCGGAAGCGCGCGAATTCAGCGACTGGATTCGGGAAGAGTTTCAACATCACCGCAAACTCATGCGCCAGCATTTTCCGCCGGCAAAAAATGCCTGACCGTCCACCCGACTTGGCCCAACTTGCGCGCCGCCTGGCCGAGGGTGAGGCCCAGGTCGGCGCCGCCGAAGCCCACGGCATTCTCAGCGGCCTGGTGTGCGCCGATGCCGTGCCGCAGTCGCTGGACGCGCTGCTGGAACTTCTCGCCGAGCCGCAGCGCATGAGCGACCGCAACAAAAAATCCCTCGGCGAAACCCTGCTTGCGCTGCTGCAGGACATTCACCGCGGACTCGGCGAGGGTTTCACCGAGGAGGGATTTCATTTCGCCCCGCTGCTGGCGGACGATGATGCGCCAATCGCCGGGCGCGCCGCCGCCCTTGGCGCGTGGTGCCGGGGTTTTGTGCTGGGCCTGTCGCGCGGCGGACTGGACCAGCCGGGCAAACTCAGCGGCGACGGCGCCGAGGCGCTGCGTGATATCATGGCCATTTGCGGCGTGCGCGAAGAGCCCGCGTCCGGCGATTCCGGCGACCAGACCGAAACCGACCTGGCCTACGAAGAACTCCGCGAGCATGTCAAAATCGGCGTGCAACTGATTTTTGACCAGGCCCGCCGGCCGCAAACCTGAGCATGGAACAGTCCGCCCTCCGCAAACGCCGCCGCGCCCTGATGAAAAAAATCGGCGATGGCATCGCCATCGTCGCCACCGCGCCCGAGCAGACGCGCAACAACGACGTGCTTTTTCCGTTCCGCCCGGACAGCGATTTTTACTACCTCACCGGCTTTGCCGAGCCGGCCGCCGCCGCGGTTTTTGCGCCGGGGCGCGCCGAGGGCGAGTTCCTGCTGTTCTGCCGCGCCTCCGATGCCGAGGCCGAAACCTGGAACGGGCGCCGCGCCGGGCTTGGCGGCGCGCGCGAAACCTACGCCGCCGACCAGGCCTTCGCCATCGGCGACCTGGAAAAGACGCTGCCGTCGCTGCTGGAAAACCGCGCTAAAATTTTCTACAACATCGGCCGCCACCCCGGCCTGGATGCCCTCATCGCCGCCACCGTCGCCGAACTCCGCGCCCGCGCCCGCGCCGGGGTCAAGGCGCCGGCCGACTTGTCGGACATCGGCGCCATCCTCCACGAGATGCGCCTCATCAAAAGCGCCGATGAGTTGCGCACCATGAAGCGCGCCGCCGCCGTCACCGTCGCGGCGCACACCGAAGCGATGCGCAGTTGCGCGCCGGGCATGATGGAGTACCAGGTGCAGGCCGAGGTGGAGCGCGCGTTCCGCCAACACGGCGCCGCCCCCGCCTACCCCAGCATCGTCGCCGGCGGCGCCAACGCCTGCATTCTGCACTACACCGAAAACAACTGCGGGTTGCGCGGCGGCGATTTGCTGCTGGTGGACGCCGGCGCCGAGGTGGACTGCTACGCCGCCGACATCACCCGCACCATTCCGGTGAACGGAACTTTCACCCCCGCGCAAAAGGATGTCATGGACATCGTCATTTCCGCCCGCGACGCCGCCATCAGCGAGGTGCGCCCCGGCGCCAGCGTCAACCGCTACCACGAAACCGCGGTGCGGGTGCTCGCCCGTGGACTCTTGGATCTGAAACTGCTGCGCGGCAGCGTGGACTGCGTGGTGGACAGCGGCGCCTACAAAAAATTCTACATGCACCGCACCGGCCACTGGCTGGGCATGGATGTGCACGATGTGGGCGACTACAAAGTCAACGGCGCATGGCGCGCGCTCAAGCCCGGCATGGTGCTGACCGTGGAGCCGGGTTTGTACCTCGCCGGTGACGACGTGCCGGCCGGCCTGCGCGGCACCGGGGTGCGCGTGGAGGACGACGTGCTGGTGACCAAAAGCGGCAGCCAGGTGCTCACCGCCGCCGCCCCGTCCACGCCGGCCGCGGTGGAGGAGGTGATGGCGCGGTGAACATGAACGGCCGCTGCGACGTCGCCATCATCGGCGGCGGCATGACCGGCGCCGCCCTGGCCGCCGCGCTGGCCGGCGGGCCGCTGCGGGTGGCGGTGGTGGAGGCGGAGGCCTTTGATGCGCCGGGGCAGGTGAGTTTCGACCGCCGCACCGTGGCGCTCACCTACAGTTCGCGGTGGATTTTTTCCGCCATGGGCGCGTGGCCGGGCATTGCAAAAACCGCCTGCCCGATCCACCGCATTGAAGTCTCACAGCGCGGCTGGCCCGGCGCCGCCCATCTGCACTGCCGCGACGCCGGCAAGGACGCCCTCGGTTATGTCGCCGCCCACCGCGCGGTCGGCGAGGCGCTGCGCCAAATCATCACCGCCGCCGGCAACATCACCGTGCTGTGCCCGGCGCGCGCGCAATCGCTCAGCGTCGCCGCGGACACGGTGACGGTCAGCGGTGACGGCGCACTGCAAACCCTCACCGCCTCCCTCGCCGTTATTGCCGATGGCGGCCGCTCCAGTTTGCTCGACGATGCCGGCCTGCGGCGCACGGTGAAACACTACCGCGAGTCGGCGCTGGTCACCATGGTCGCAACCGACCGCGGCCACCGCAACTGCGCGCATGAGAGGTTCACCGCCGACGGTCCGCTGGCGCTGCTGCCGGTGGACGAGGCGCAATTTGCCGTGGCGTGGACTCTGCCGCACGCCCGCGCCGAGCAGCATGCCGCATTGGACGACGCCGGCTTCACCAGAGCGCTGCAGGAAACTTTCGGCCACCGCGCCGGGCGGTTTCACTCGCCCAGGCCGCGCCATGTTTACCCGCTGACTCTCGCCACCTGCGCGCCGCCGGCCCGCGCCCGCATCGCCCTTGCCGGCAACGCCGCCCACACCGTGCACCCGGTCGCCGGCCAGGGTTTCAACCTCGCCCTGCGCGATGTCGCCGACTTGTGCAGTGTCCTCACCCGGGCGCATGCCGCCGGCGGGGACATCGGCGGCGCCCGCACCATGGCGCGCTACGCCGCCGCCAGACGCCGCGACACCTTCGCCGTCACCACTTTCACTGACGGCCTGGTCACCGCTTTCACCAACCCGGCCCCCCCGGCCGCCGCCGCCCGCGCCCTTGTCCTTGGCGCCCTGAATCTGCTGCCCCCGGCCCGCCGCGCCCTGCTCAGAAAAACCATGGGCCTCGGCCCCGGCCAGTTGTGGCTGCGCGAATTCGCGGGCGGGCGGGTGTGATTGGCCCGCGCCGATTTCGCCGGCGGTCTGAAGCGGCGGTAAGGGTCAGTAAAGCCGTGTCCGCCTTGCCTGCTGGCGGGAGACGCGCTTGAGTTCGCGCTTGACGGCGGCGGCGGCGGCGCGTTTTCTGGCGGTGGTGGGTTTTTCGTAGTACTCGCGGCGGCGGGCTTCGGTGAATACGCCGGCTTTCTCGCACGAGCGGCGGAAGCGGCGCAGAATGACGTCAAAGGGGTCGTCCTGGCGGACGCGGATGCTTGGCATTATGATGTTCCTCGGCTTGTGGTTGTTGCGGGCGCGCGAGTGTAGCACCGCCGGCGCGGCGGCGCAAGCGCCCTGCTCATGCGCGTCCTCGGCATTGAAACTTCCTGTGATGACACCGGCGTCGCCGTGTTTGACGGCGGCCGCGGGCTGCGCGCGCACATGCTGGCGTCGCAACTGCACACCCACCGGCCATTCGGCGGCGTGGTGCCGGAACTGGCGGCGCGCGACCATGTCCGCGTCCTGCCCGGCTTGATTGAGGAAACGCTGGACCGTGCCGGCGTCACGGTCGGCGAACTGGACGGCGTCGGCTACACCGCCGGCCCCGGCCTGGCCGGCGCGTTGCTGGTGGGCGCCGCCGCCGGGCGCGCCCTGGCCATGGCGCGCGGCATTGCGGCGGTCGGGGTGCACCACATGGAGGGCCACCTGCTGTCGCCGATGCTGGAAGAGGAGGCGCCGGATTTTCCGTTTGCCGCGCTGCTGGTTTCGGGCGGGCATACGTTGCTGGTGGATGTGGCGGCGGCCGGCGTCTACCGGATTCTCGGGCGCACGTTGGATGACGCGGTGGGCGAGGCTTTTGACAAGACCGCGCGCCTGCTGGGGCTGGGCTACCCCGGCGGCCCGGCGGTTGCGCGGGCGGCGGAGGGCGGCGCGCGCGGGCGGTTTGTTTTTCCGCGGCCTATGGTGAACCGGCCGGGGCTGGATTTCAGTTACAGCGGACTCAAAACCGCCGCGCGGCTGGCGGTGGAAAAAAACGGCACCGACGCGCAGACCGTCGCCGACATTGCGCTGGCGTTTCAGGATGCGGCGGTGGAATCCCTGGCCGAAAAATGCCGCCGCGCCATGGAGCAGACCGGCCGCGCGCGGCTGGTGGTGGCCGGCGGCGTCGGCGCCAACCGCGCATTGCGCCGGCGGCTGCGGGAAATGGGTGATGGCGGGGGCGGCCGGTGGACGGTGTTTTACCCGCGCCCGGAGTTTTGCACCGACAACGGCGCGATGATTGCACTTGCGGCGTGGCGGCGGCTGCGCGAGGGGCAAAACGACCCGCTGGATTTTGACGTGCGGCCGCGCTGGCCGCTGGACAGTTTGTGACTCAGGGCGGGCTGCGCTTGGTCCACCGCACTTTGCTTTCGCTGCCGCCGGCCAGGCGCGCGATGTTGGCGCGGTGGCGCCAGAATAAAAACCCGGCCAGCAGCGCGCACAGCGCAATCAGCGCGTTGCCGCCGCCGAGGGCGTAGGCGATGAACGGCGCCGCCGCCGCCGCCACCAGCGCGGCCAGGGAGGAGTAGCGAAACAGCGCAACCATCACCGCCCACACCGCCAGCAGCAGCGCGGCCAATGCGGCGTCCATGCCGAGCAGCGCGCCCATGGCGGTGGCCACGCCCTTGCCGCCGCGAAAGCCGAAGAACAGCGGGTACAGGTGGCCGAGAAACACCGCCCCCCCGGCCGCCGCCCACACCAGCGGCTGGTCGCTCAGCAGTTTGGCGGCGAGAACCGCGGCCAGCCCCTTGGCGGTGTCGCCGAGCAGCGTCAGCAGCGCGGCCCGGCCGCCGCCGAGCCGCAAAACGTTGGTCGCGCCGGGGTTGCCGGAGCCGCCACCGCGCGGGTCGCCGAGGCCGAAAGCGCGGCTGACCAGTACGCCGCTTGACACCGAGCCGAGCAGGTATGCACATATGAGGAGGAGGGCGGTGAGCATGAAACAGGCCGCCGGTTTTCACCGCGCGCGCGCAAACTGGTAAAGTGCACGGCCCGAAGTTCAACCAAGAGCGAGCAATGGACATTATTTACCTGCACGGCATCGCCGTCAACTGCGCCATCGGCGTCGACGCATGGGAAAAGCAGGTCACCCGCCGGCTGGTGCTGGATATTGACATGCGCATTGACGTTAAACAGGCGGCGGCGCGCGACTCTTTCGACGCGGTGCTGAACTACAGCGAGGTGTTTGCGCGGATTAAAGAAATGTCGCGCGGGTCGTCGTGCAGTTTAATTGAAACCATGGCCGAGAACACCGCCCAAATGCTGCTCGGTGAATTTAAAATTCCCTGGGTGCGGGTGCGGGTGCGCAAGCCCGGCGCCCTGGGCGGCGTCAGCGATGTGGGCGTTGTCATTGAACGCAGCGCGCCGGCCGGCAAAAAGACCGCGCGCAAAACCTGAGCCCGGGCGGCGGTGGATTTTCCGCGCACCATCACCCTCGCCCTGGTGCAGGGCCTCACCGAGTTTCTGCCGGTCTCCAGTTCCGCCCACCT